>JAJDXV010000051.1 GCA_022823085.1 Candidatus Poribacteria bacterium | reverse complement strand
CATATTTTCACGATTTTCAAAAAATAGTGACCAAAAAGCAGTCGTTTCTAACACAATAGAGACCCAAAAACAGGTTTAGAAGCCAATCCTAACATCTGTTCGGGAGCTCTAACGGGAGAACACTGCCAACTTTTCATAACTTATAATCTGATCAAACTGTCCAAACTATAGTTATTGTTAGTAAAACTTACAATTAACGTGACACTTATAGAAGGCAGGGTTACAAACCCTGAAGAAACACCCCAGCAAAAACCCTGCAACGGGTAGGTTTGTTGTCCTTTAAAGTGTCTATTTATTTTTCGGTTTTACTATAACGGCATAGCATCTATCGCTATGTCTGTTTCTGTTGCCTAAAGTCTTTGGTGATTTGTAAACCGATGATGATACCACCAACAACAACGGCACAATAGATGCTGAAGAATCGCGTCAGCAGTACAAAAAGTGGTATCAGTTCTTTAGAAATCAGACGCTCCATGAGTGCAGCGGTTACGACTTCCGCAACGCCGCTTGCGCCGGGACTCGGTGCGAACAGCACAACGAAGTTTAGCACCAAGCCGATGATGCAGAGTTCCCACAATGTTGCGTCTCCGTTGAGTGCTTGGACGACGATGTAGCTGCCAACGATTCGCGCGCCTAAGAAGCCGCAAGTCAGTGGTATGCTCAATAGGCAGGTGAATTTGTGATCGCGGAGGAACATCGTCGTGAACGATTTATGCTCAGTCGTCAGTTGTTCCACGCGTGTTGTAGCCCGTTCCAAGATCGGTGCGAGGCGTGTGAATCTTCGCTGCACAAGATCACAAAGATAGTGAAAAAACCGGAAGACGATTTCTGGCTTGAAAAGCAGCAAAAGGAACGCCCCGAATACCAAGCCGAACATCAAAAAACTAAATAGACTGACCCACGTCGCCTCTTTCGGCAGGAATGGTGGGTCCAACCAGACGATTCCACCGGCGCAAAGAATAAGGGTGGTGAGTGTCGAGAGGAAACAGATGATACCTGATGTTATCGCGCCTGATAACGGGACACCTGTCCGGGCATAGATATAGAGATGCCCGACACCGCCTGTCTGGAACGGCGTGATCGCTGATACACAGAGCGTCGCTAAATTCGCGCGGAGGCTGTCCCAGAATCGAATCGTCGGCACCACTTTCCGAATAAAAACATGGAAACGGAGTGCGCCGAAGAACCAATCTACAAACATGCACAAGCAAGCACCGAGGAGCATCTCAACGCGCATCTCGCGAAAAACCTGCTCTATATCTTGACTCCCGCCCCACAAAAAACTGAGAAATAATCCAGCGAATGTGCAGAATATGAAAAGGATTGTACCGCGAACCGCATTTTCTCGATTTAAGGAGCGGCTCAAGAATTCCTGCATTAAAAGTTAAATTTCCTCATATTTAAAATACCTTGCGGTTCAGTAAGGTCTATCGGTATTTTCAAGTCTTTCTCCGTTGATCCGTCCTGACGCGTTGCTTGGGGCTCCGTTAAACCTGATTTGGACAACAGACAAATTGACACAGAAACCTGACATCTAAAATACCTACTTTGTAACAAGTTTCAGGTTTAGGCTGATATCCATCGGCATCGCGGAGTGTGTTAGTGCGCCGACAGAAATAAAGTCCACACCTGTTGCTGCCACGGTTTCCACACTATCGAGCGTAATCCCACCGGAGGCTTCCGTTATGGCTCGGTCTCCTACTTCTTCGACAACGCGTGCCATAATGCCGGGTGGCATATTGTCGAGAAGTAAAATATCCGCGCCTGCGTCTAATGCTTCATCGACCTGTTCGACGGTTTCGACTTCGACTTCAATCTTTACTGTATGTGGAACGATTTGCCGTGCGCGTTCAACAGCGTTTCGGATGCCGTCGGCGGCGACGATGTGGTTGTCTTTGATTAGCACCCCGTCGTAGAGTCCGAATCGATGGTTTTGCGCGCCGCCGATTCGGACAGCATATTTCTGTGCGCCGCGCCATCCGGCTGCAGTTTTGCGAGTATCCACAATTTTGGCATCGTAATCCGCGACTGCGTCCACAAATTGTGCAGCGAGTGTGGCGATCCCGGAGAGGCGTTGCAGAAAGTTCAGAGCCGTCCGTTCGCCGATTAGGATCGTCTTAGCACTGCCTTGCACTTCAGCAATCGATGTGCCTGCGACGACGGCGTTCCCATCGTCAATGAGTGAGTGAAATACCAACGTCGGGTCTAACTTTTCAAACACCCGTTCGGCGATCGGCAATCCGGCGACAATACCGTTACTTTTGGCAAGAAGTACCCCTGCTCCCTTTTGCGAGGGTGGTACCGTTGCGTCAGTCGTTATATCACCGATACCGATGTCTTCTTCAAAGGCGAGTTCGATTAAGGGGTCTAATGAACGCAAATTCAGCATATTTTATAGATTTGAAACCGTCTTTAATACTCGACTATCTCTCCATTGATGTTTCCGGCTTCATCAATTGTAATCGTAGCGAGTCCGAGTGCATTTGCCAAATCAAAGCCCGATCGCCAAGCCGCTTCGCTTATCCCCGAGTCGACGACTAAATCGCTAATTGATTCCGAGTCATAGGTATATATAGGAGGAAAGTCATAATAGTCGTCTGGTGTTTTTGCATCCTCGTGTTCAACGATGACTTCCAGGCCAATTTTCCACTCATGCTCTAAAGATAACCGCTCACCCTCTGAAAGGGGGTACCGTTCAAGTACACTTTCATAGCATTGCCGGGTTTCTTCTTCGAGTTCCTTAAGCCGTTGCTGTTTACGCGCGAGTTCTTGCGCGAAAAGTTCTTGGGCTCGTATCCGGGCGCGAGCTGCTGGGCCTCGTTTCCGTTTTCTCGACTTTTTTCCGCGTTTCACAAGTTACTACCTTATTTAAGAGGCGCGGTTTGAGACCGCGCCGTTTATGCTTTGAAAACCCTTAATACCGCTCCAGATAAGGAGTCAGGAACTTCTTCGCATCTTCGGTGACATCCCACGCGTTGGGCCAGAAACAGAGATCGATAGAGAACCAATCGCCGTCGTACCCTGTTTCGTCCATGATGACAGGAATAATTGCGTCGAAGTCGAGTACACCGTCTCCGAAAGGTGCGTGCGTGCTTGTTTCGTCGCCATGGAGCGTGTTATCGGAATCGATGAGGTGGAAGTGTCCGATTTCACCTTTGAGCTGCCGTGCGAGATCAATAACACCGTTATCGCCGAGGGTCTCCTGCTCTCCGGGCTGTCGGGCCCCGACGACCGCGCACATCTGCGCGTGGCATGTATCGAACATCACTTTGAAATTCGGATGATCGACAGCCTTTGGCATATTGATAATATCGCTCGGCTTGTTGAACATGAATCCGGGTTCAAATTCCCAGAGCATCAACACGCCGTGGTCCTCAGCGACTTGTGCACAACGTCTCCAGACGGAGGCGATCCGATCCCATGCTTTCTCCCGCTCAACCCCTGGAATGCCTTCTTCAGGATCACTGACGGTATCTACGCGGATAGCAGGCGATCCGAGGTCCAATGCGAGTTGGAGGTTCTGTCTGAACAATTTGAAGTATTTGTCGTCCTCTTGTGCTTCGTCTGTACCGGGTCCCGGATGCGACCAGAAGTCGGCAGCTAAGCCAGAGACTTCGAGGCCGTAATAGGCGATCAAACCTTTAACGGCATCCCGATCGCTTTTCATCGGGTAGTCGTTGATGTCGATATGCGGTTTAAACGCGCCGATTTCGATCCCATCAAATTCGAGTTCACTGAGCCGTTTAACGACATCATCAAACGGGACAGGGTTATCTTCATAAGGGCCAAATGCGTAAGCCCAACTTCCAATTGACAATTTTTTTGCCATGTTTTTCTCCTTTTTTAATAATTCGCAAGGCGTTAAATAATATGATTTTATAGGTGCCGTTCTTCTGGGACCCACCGTCTGCGCCGTTGTTGCAGACTATCATCATGTATCTTCCGTTCGTATTCGGTCATCTCGTCGATGTCTTTATAGACTTCGGCTCGGGCATCCGTCCGTTTTTTTCAAACGCGCGATGGATTCGGCATCAATATCTAACGTTAACCCTTTCAAATACAAGCGATTAACAAGCGGCATAACGACTCCGACGAACTTAATCACAATCGTATTGGGTTTAGGGGGTTTAAAGTCTAACATTGCGTGCTACCGCTTGCGTCACACAACAAGTCGTTACGGCATACAGCGTACGCCTACTACTTTAAAGGCTTGGCGGATAGCAACAGATGATTTCCATCGGTGTGTCGCTGGTGCTAACGATGACGTAGCTGGACAGACAACGCGGGATGAAAACGGACTTACCGCGTTTAAGCGGAACATCTTCAAAATCGCCGCGTAGTACCCCTTCACCGCCCAACGTCACGAGTGCATAGAAGCCTTGATCTGCTGGCATACTCAACGTCGAATTCACTGTCAGCCGCGAGCATCCGAAGAACTTTAAAGCCTCTTCTGGCACGATACGGTCTTCGCGACTATCACCCTCTGCTCGGACGAGTTCCGGCGTGCGGCGGATGTAGTTGTTAAGATAGTCGAGTTCCAATTTATCAAATTCAGCGGCATCGACTGCGAGGTCCCATCCGAGACCGAGGTGTCCATCATCTCTTTCAAACGGAAATCCTTCCCATTCCGCGAGGATATTCCAGTCGGTAGGTTCTTGCGGTTCGAGAATGCAGAGACCTGTACCGAGTGAATGGACGATCGGTGTGCGTAGGAAATAGGCTTCACCGACTTTCGGTTCAACGACGTGCATGAGGCTTCGGAGGGTCTGTACATCTTGTGCCTCCATCAGCCGCCGGAACTCCGCTTTGTCCATATCTTCTTTCCAGCCGATCCAGGCTTTCGCGCCCGGACGTGTACCGATGACGATCCACTCCTCGTTTTTACCGAAGGGTGAATCGAGATGTTCTTGTGCGAAATCGGGGTTCGGGTGCCAGTGGATCGGGATATGCGCGCCTTCACCGACATCGAAAATCTTGAGGAGTACACCGAGTTCAGTGCCGTATTTAGCGACGTGTGCGCCGCCGAGTGTATCTTCGGGGAACGCGTCGAGTAATTCCTTCAACAGAACGACCTCGCCGCTTGGGAGTTCGACGCGGCTGAAACCTTTATCGGGTGGGTTATCTCTGCCGGGTGTGATTGCTCGGTTCGTGGAAAAAATCCATTCTTCGGAATAGAAGTCATCTTTCGGATCGTCTTCACCCATGAACTCAGCACGGAGTTTCCCGCCATTATAGAAGTGTAGGTAGGTATTCGGTGCTAAGCCGATCGGTGCGTTTAGCATTGACTTTAGTTCGTTTTGTGATGCCATATTGTCATCCTTTCTTTGTCTTTTCGGACGAAGTGCGGAACTTTCTTGTTTCCGTTTATTAAAACTAAAGTTTACCATTTTAGAAAGGTTTTGTCAAATCATTTTTTCGAATTAGGGTGTGCAAATATTTTGTCAATTGTCAATTGTTGAGTGTTGTTGACCTTCGCGAAAACTTGATTAAACACATATCCGACATTTACGTCAAAATAGGCAATACTTACGCGCGGCAAGATGCACTCGCCGGAAAGGAGTCCCACCATTCGCAGTCTACTCGGTCTCAAGAAATATGTCATTCGGTATCGGTACGCCATTATCTCGAGTTTCTTCCTCGTGATTTTAACAAACTTGCTCCTGCTGATTAATCCGAGGATCCTCAAGATGATTTTTGATGAGCTAGAGCGGGCGTGGAGAAACCAATACGACCCAACTTACGAGGGTCCAAGTTTTACGGTGTCTCCGGAACGGATCCTCTTTTTTGCGCTGCTTATTTTTGGAGTCGCGCTCGTTGGTGGGATTCTGCGCTTCGTCCAACGGCACACCATCCAAGGTGTCGCGCGACAGATGGAGTTTCACCTTCGCGCTGACTTCTTCCTCCATCTTCAAAAACTCTCCGCTGCGTATTACGATAACGTCCGCACAGGTGATCTGATGACGCGCGCAACGAGCGATCTAAACGCCATCAGAATGGTCCTGAGTAGTGCCGTAATGTATACCGCCGATGCGACAGTATTTTTTGGACTTGCACTCATCATCATGCTCCGTATTGATGCGACTTTGACCGTTGTCGCACTCCTGCCCTATCCAGTGCTCGCTGTCTTGATTCGTTTCCTTGGGAAACGGTTACATGCCCGATATGAGAAAATCCAAGAAGGGTTCTCAACGTTAAACACAAAAGTTCAAGAGAATTTGTCCGGTGTCCGTGTTGTTAAGGCGTATACACTTGAGGCGAGTGAAATTGAACACTTCCAAGCATTGAATCAAGAATTTGTGGACCGTAACCAGCAGCAGATCCGATTGATGACGTTCTTTTTTCCGCTCTTCCGTTTTTTGCCCGGTATAGGGCGTGTCGTTCTGCTTTGGATGGGTGGGCTCCACGTGATTCAAGGTCAAATTACGCTCGGGGATTTCGTTGCGTTTAACGCTTACCTCTTAATGCTCGTCCGCCCGATGATCACGCTCGGTTTCATTGTCAACACCTTTGAACGCGGCGCAGCGTCTATGGGACGCATCCAAACGATTCTTGATGAAAAACCGGAAATCTCCGATGGTGAGCAGGTGAAATGGGGGATCAGAGATATTGAAGGTGAGATCGAATTTAGAGATCTTAATTTTGCGTATCCGGATGGAACGCCGGTGCTTAAGGACATCAACCTCAAAATTGAACGCGGTAAGACGCTCGCGATTGTCGGCGGGACGGGGTCCGGGAAATCTACACTTGTTAATTTGATTCCACGCATCCGTCAAGCAGAACGCGGCACAGTTTTCGTGGACGGTGTAGACATTCAAGATATACCGCTGAAAGTCCTCCGCTCCAATATTGGGGTCGTCGAGCAGGAACCGTTTCTTTTTTCTGACTATTTGCAAAACAACATCGCCTACGGTCTCGAAACACCAGATGAAAAACAGATAAAAGATGCAGCGCACACCGCGGACCTTCTCGAACAGATTGAGGAGTTCCCCAACGGGTTGGAGACCTTCCTCGGCGAACGTGGGATGACAATCTCAGGGGGGCAACGCCAACGGACTGCGCTTGCGCGAGCGATTATTATTAAGCCGAAAATCCTGATCCTTGACGATGCATTCGCAAATGTGGATACGCAAACGGAAGACACGATTCTCAGTCGGCTTGCAGAAATTATGAAGGATCGGACGACAATCCTGATTTCGCATCGTATCTCTACCGTCAAGGATGCCGATCACATCGTTGTGCTTGATGAGGGCAGCATTGTTGAAACAGGTACGCACGAACAACTCGTCGAACAAAACGGGATTTACGCTGGTATCTACGAAACACAACTCCTACAAGAAGAACTTGAGGAACTGTAATGAAGGGGGAATCCACTGATGTTTGGCATGGGCAGCGACCTATACGAATATAGCGATGAGGAACAAGACTTGGGGAAAGTCTATGACCGGGTGTTGATGAAACGCCTGCTTGCGTACCTCAAACCGTACAAATTCCAGCTGCTCATCATCGGATTTCTCATGCTGGGGAATGCGCTCGCGCGCTTAGCCGGACCGTTCCTGATGCAGCGTGCGATTGACAACCACATTACCCCTGGTACATTAGATGGGTTAAGCACAATTGCGATTTTCTTCGTGTTGGCATTGGTCGGCGAGTTCGTGTTTAGCTATTTTGAAGAGTTTCGCACGCAGATGATCGGGCAACACGTGATGCACGATCTCCGTCAGACGCTTTTTTCGCATTTACAACGTTTGGACGTACAATTCTTTGATAAAAATCCGGTCGGCAGATTGATGACCCGCGTTATGGGCGATGTTCAAGTCCTTAACGAACTCTTTGCCTCCGGTGTGATTACTGTTTTCGCGAACCTAATCAACATTTTAGGAATTATTGTGGTGATGCTCCTCTATAATTGGAAGCTTGCACTCGTGACGTTCACCGTGCTCCCGATTATCTTCGGCGCGACGCTCGTTTACCAGATCTATTCGCGTCGCGCGTTTCGCGAACAACGTAAGCAGCTTGCGCGTATCAACGCCTTTTTGCAGGAAAACATCGTCGGGATGACGACGATGAAGTTATTCGCACAAGAACGCCGGAGCCATCTCCGGTTTAATGAACGTAACCGGCGATACCTCGCTGCGAACCTGAAAAGTATCTTCTATTTTTCGCTATTTCACCCGCTCATCGAAGTAACCGCTTCTCTCGCGACCGCCGTAATTATCTGGTATGGCGGCGGACAGGTTGTGCAAAACGCGTTGACTTTCGGGGTCCTTGTAGCATTTATCGGTTATGCCGAGCGATTCTTCTGGCCCATCCGTGAGTTAAGCGAAAAGTATACTATCTTCCAAAACGCGATGGCATCTTCGGAACGCATCTTCCAACTGCTCGACACGCAACCGTCTATCATTTCCACGGCACCTAAAAAGGGGACGGAAGGGCTGAAAGGTGAGATTGAATTCAAAAACGTCTGGTTCGCCTACAATGACGATGACTATGTCCTGCGGGATGTCTCATTCAAGGTGGAACCGGGTGAGAAAGTCGCGCTCGTAGGGCATACCGGTGCTGGGAAGACCTCTATTATCAATCTGCTCTGTCGATTCTATGAAATCAATAAAGGACAAATCTTGATTGACGGTGTTGACATCCGAGAGATGAATTTAGAGGATCTGCGAGGTGCGATCAGTATTGTGCAACAGAACATCTTTCTCTTTTCTGATTCAATTGATCGGAATATTACATTGGGGAATCCGTCGATCTCACCGGAACAGGTGCAGCGCGCCTCAAAAAATGTGCATTTAGACCGGTTCGTGCAGAAGATGCCGGAGGTATACGGCACAGAGATTAAAGAAGATGGTGCGGGGTTATCGGTTGGGCAGAAGCAGTTAGTCGCCTTTGCGCGTGCGTTAGCCTCCGATCCGAGTATTCTTATCCTCGACGAAGCGACTTCAAGCGTTGACACGGAAACCGAAGTCTTGATTGAAGACGCGTTGAAACGTCTGATGGAAGATCGGACATCTGTCGTCATCGCGCACCGGCTTTCGACGATCCAGAATGCGGATAAGATTATCGTGATGCACCGCGGCGAGATCCGTGAGACCGGCACGCATAACGAGTTGTTGCAACAGGGGGGTATCTATTATCGGTTGTATCAGTTGCAGTATAAAGGACAGGAGACAAACAGAGATTTGTAAACGGTTAGACTTCTTCTATAGTCCAGCCGGCAGCATTTCTGTAGGAATGGGTAGGTTTCCCTATTCCTCCGGTATTTCAAATACTACGCCATCCGACTTTTTTTCGTAAAAAATAATTTTCACCTCTATGGATTCCGCTAAAGTCGGCATTGCATCATAGGTGTTGGGCTTGATAGAATATGCTTCCTCACCGACAAAACCATCTATACCTTGAGATTCTTCATGCGGTTCTGCCAAACGGTAGTCGCAGCCTTTTATTTCTGCCAACCTTTTCAGGATTGCCTCCTGAAATCTAAGTCCCGCGAATGTTTTCACAAGAATAAGGTCCTCTACCCATGATCTGACCATAGCACGGTCAATTTTTTCGACAGCCTCATTGAAGTTCTCTACCATTGAGATTATTTTATCTGTTGCTTCATCGATTGCATCAGGATATTGTTCTTGATACCACGTAACCCATTCTTCAAAAGTTTGTCCCGGAAAATCCTGAATCAGCTCGCTCAATTGTCCAACGTGTCTCGGTCGCGTCGCTTGAGAATTTTGATTTGCGATATTCATTAATTGGGTTGTGTACTTCGGAAATGCGGAAGCAGGGGCATTAACATATTCCTGAATCTCAGCATTTTTTAATTTAATTTGCATACATATCCCTTTGTGCAATATAGCGTCACTGTGCATTCAACATGCTAAGTTGAGAAGGGTTTATACGAGTCTTCGTTTTATTCCGAACCAAAGGTTCTGAAGGTTTTTCAAAGTTCAAGTCTTGGGATTTTGAGGAATATGTAACTTCAAAGATATTATCTTTACACGCTTGAACTGTTTCTAAAGTGTTGAAAAAAATAAATTGTTCTTGGCTGGTCACCACTGGACAATTATAATGTTTGTTTATATATTTCAAAGGTTTCGAGTCCTGAATCCGGTTTTCGACAAACGCATAATGTCTTAGCAATCTATCGTGTAAATAATCGTTTGAAAAATCGACGATATGGTGGGCAATCGGACAAATAACGTGTTGAAAACTCTCATCAATCTCAACACCGATACTGTTGCGCCCCGATGTCATCGCAGCCGCAGTCGTGGTGCCTGTCCCCAGAAACGGATCGAGTATCATATCACCTTTCACAGAATACATATTGATGAGTCGATACGCCAAGTCGAATGGAAATGCTGCACTCCGCGATCGCGACATCGCCTTCGCGAGTTTCTGACCTGTTCCCTTGATGTCCGTCCAAACATCTGAATACCAGATATTCCGCTCTTCCCAGAACAGTCCACTTTCACGTCTATTTTCTTTTTCGGCTTCCGTTTTAAATTCTCTTTTAGAACCCTTTCTCACGATTAAAATGTACTCGTGCTCCAGTGTCACATAAGCACCTGCGGGTAACATACCAGATCCCATAAATTTGTTAGGGGTGTTTGCCTGCTTTCGCCAAAGGATATCGGGTAATGCTGAGAACCCAATATTTAAAAGGTGTGTCAAGATTCTGGCGTGGTTCGGATACAAACAAAAATTACCGTTTACTGTCCTTGTTGCATCGCCTATGTTGATGCACGCAAATCTGCCATTCTTTAGAACTCTGAACACTTCATCCCATACAGCATCAAGAATCTGGTGCATCAACGCATACGCTTGCATCCCATCGCTACATGCTAACGCATCCTGAATCCCTTGGTTCTGATGACTAAACATCTCATCCCACATCTCAATCATGGGGTATGGCGGCGAAGTAACGACCAAATCAACGCTTTCTGATGGAATATTTTTTAAATCTCGCGCATCTTGGAAGAGAATATTATGAGTGGTTTTCATATTAATCATAAAATGAACCGGAGGTCTTGTTACGGTTGAAAAATATTACCCTCTTTGCGATAGTTGTTAATCCATCTATCCCAATCCGCAGAACCTCTTTCTACAGTCATCATGTATTCTATTTTTTTATTATCCGCTACAACTTTTTTAGTTCCATGTGCAGGCGAAGCTTTCAACCGTTCCATTTCTAACATCATTTCTGTATGTTTTAAAACAAATGTGGTTGCCCCATCATCAGAAACTGACTGAATAATGTAATCACAATCCTGCCACGGTCTAATTTGAAGAAGATGAACAGAATTATCCAGATTGTAACCAGAACTTTTATACTCATAGTATCTGCCATTCTTCTTAAAATCCCCTCTATCCTCACTTTTATTCACTCTTTGACAATCATACTTTTTTATGAAATAGTTTTCCCACAGAGGACTCCTTGATTGTGTGGACAGAACGCTACTTATTTTGTAAAAGTCCTGTTCAGAAATAATTTGTTCTTCAATGGTTAAATCAATTAATTGATGCCTAATACTTGCTACGCTATTCATCACGATTCTACTGCTATCTATATTGTCTAATATGAAGCTTATCGTTTCATTTAATTCTTTCTGGTTCATAGCATTTAACATGTCCAACCTAAAGGAGATCAAACAAGCTCCGTTGGCTTTCTTCAGTTCTATTCGGTTCGTGGCATTTTATATACTGTTCCAAAAATTCAAATTTTGTTAGCCAATAGACACCGCCATTTGCACACGAGTTTCCACTCCACTCCACTGCTTTGATTCTGGCTATTAAATCTTCTACTGGGATTTTTGACTTAAGGAAGTAGCCTCTATTGTTTGGTGTCGGCGTTTTTGTGATTCTTCTTGGGGAAGCACCAAATACGAATATGTCGAAATCATCTTTATTGGAAAATTCAAAATCATTCGTTTCTGTGTAGGCATTGGGATTAACTCTTAAATCTTTGCCTTCTGATTTATCAAAAATGAAGAAGCTTGCAGGCACATGATATGCCTTCCCTTCCAGTGTAAAACAATCCCTTCCTAATTCAGTCATGGAGACGATTCTCCAATCATAAGGTAATATTTTTTGCCGTGTATGTTTTCGATAAACATCTGGTAAAATAAAAGCAATTGTTTGGACATTCCTAAATGAGAGGGCATGCGATATAAATTTTGAAGATAGCTTTTGATATTGACCAAACGGCGGGTTCCCTATAATCAATACTCGCTTGTACATTTCACTAATATTGTAATTAAACCAGTCCGCTTTGATAACCTCATCATGTTGTGGATCAATATCAATGCCTATTTTGGAGTCATGTTCGATATTTTTATAGAAAGCACCATCCCCCGCAGCCGGTTCTATCACACAATCATAACTGTAAGGTAATTTACTGACTTCATCTAAACACCGTTCAACGACTTCCTGTTTCGTGTAGAATTTATCAAGAATTCTATTGGGGTTTTTATATTTTTTTCTCCAAACATGAGCCATCCTTGTATCTCCCTATTTTCTACCGACAAGATCCACAGATGGATATGCCTCTACTCTTCTGGTATTTCAAATACCACGCCATCCGACTTCTCAGAGGATTTTTATTCTCCACTCTCCGTCGTGTGCCGGATTATAAATCAGTCCATTTTCTATATCAACGCAGAGGTCAAGAGCCTCCAAGATCATGTGTCCAACGAGCACGGGCGCGTCCTCAGGGAGGTCTGTCACTTTGATGGAGTCACTACGTTCGAGTACTGTATATTGTACCTCTGAATAAATGGTGCGTTCCGCGATGCCGTTTGCGGTTTGTGCTCTTGTTGTTCGGAGTGGCGTGAGTCCAAGTTTTTCAACGAGCGATTTGGGTAAACATAGCCCTATTGCACCGGTATCAACGAGGGCATTTTCGATAGTAAGTTTACGTACATCTTTAGGGGTAATAACGCCTGCTTCTGCTAAGTGCAGATCCTTTAGATTTTCGAGTTCAATGCGGGTTGTATGTTCCATTTTTATTTTCTCCTTAGTTTTCTGAATTGTAGCATAAATTGGGACTGAATGTCAAGCAGCTTACATCACAATCGCTTTCGCCAGCCAACTAAGATCGGGTTTCCCATTTCCGTTAGTTGCCATTGCCGCTCCTGCTGATGTGCTGTAGTGCGCTCTTTAAGACGGCTTCGTTGTCGTAGTCTTTGCGTGTTGGCATTTCCATATCGGCTGCCGATAGTTTTCGGATTTCTTCGCATAACAGCGGTAGTGCCCGCACGACGTTGTCCACAATCGTGATGCTCGCCTGTTTTGCGGTCCGCGACATCGGGTTCAGATCGACAGTTACAACATCTTTACCCATCTTTCGGAGTGCTTCGCATCGGTCACCGTCCTCAAGTGGCACGAAAACGACATCCGCTCTGAAAATTCCCTCTGGATGCACGAACTTTCGATTGGAGTCGATATAGGAGAGTTGCGCCTCGGTTGTAGGCATCAACACATCTGGCGCGCCGTGCTTTAGGAGATGCTCTCGGATTTTCTTTTCTCTTCCGGTTTCTGTGTGAAAGATGTTCACCTCTAACGGTGCGTTCAGTACCTGCCCTAGTTCGATGAGTGCTTCAGGTGCCAACGCCGCGACATTCCCGTTGACGGAGATGACGGGGTGATTTGACAGACGGAGCATCGCTGCTGCAGCATGAATCGCCTCAATCGCGAAGGGTTGTGTCACCTCTCCGATGAGGTAGTCAAACGCCTCGCCACGTCCATGCGCGATGAGTCCGTGGATAGAGGTAATGCCTTGTTCTACGCCTTCGACGATCTTGTCTCGTAGTGTTAGTGAAAGATAACGGGGATGTGTTTTCGGAACGTCGCTCAATTGGATAGCACCTCAGCAGAAGTTTCTGTCTATTATAATGTGTTTCGGGTAAGTTTGCAAGGCGTGATGTGGCTCAATGCCAGACAATATAGGTCGGTATCTGCAGCACCAACCCGATGAGGCTCCAGACACATCCGAGCGTATAATCGCCCAAGATCAATCCCAAAAAGAACGGTACGGCTTGTCGATAGAGTTTCACGCCGCCGAGTTTCAGCACAATCGCTTTCGCCAACCAACCCAAGAAGATTGTAAACCATAACCGTCCCATTCCTGTGCCACTGACTAATACGTAACCGGCGGGATGTAGGGGCCACCATAGAAATCTGAGTTTCATAATCATCAGGAATATTGTGAAGAAGAAGCTGCTGCCGATAATACCGAGTTCGGGGCCACTCGTCTCACGCGGACTCATAAGCCATGTTTGGAGTCGGTTGAACGTCTCCCATCCCATATAGACGATCCAACCGCGCGCCTTGCTCCCGGCGCCCATGTCATAGAGGACGTGTAGATATGCCCAAAACGTTATCAGGATACCGAACACGATTGCCAAAATCATTCCGATAAGGAGTTGTCGGTATCCGATGTTGCTCCGTTCTGCTAAGCGGAACGCCTCTAATTCACTCGGTGTCGGATGCGCTCGGAAGCATCGGACAAAGGGGTAGAGGAAGGTTAACCCCATCAGATTCCCTGTACCGAGGCGGCGTGTTCCGAGTGCAAGTACCATAGTGCGTCCTGGGTCAACAAGGATGAGTTGATGCAGTGGTGGGCCAATTTCGGCACGGATACGGGTGATACCGAGAATCATTGGAAAATAGAAAAGAAAAAAGAGTCCGATTGCCCAGAACGTCATCCCCATCTGGAAACAGAAAAAGAAAAGGAACAGCATCCCGACGGTGAACAGTCCGGCAGCTGTGCGGTAACGCATCGGTTCACCGGAATCGTCCGGTGGCGGTTCACCGCGGCGTTGCGCAATACCAAAAATTTTGCGGATGATACGTCCGTAATGCCGTCTCCCCATCCACAACGGGATACACCCGAACGCTATCCATGCCCCGGTTTGCTGTTCAAGATGATATATATTGCGTGCGCCGAGCATATCTGTTACGACCATCTGAAGGCGGGTCAGTAGCCAGAAGAACCAGCATGAAAACGAGAGGTCCAGGGGTGTGAAAAACATCAATCCGATGCTAAATGGATAGAAGGAGACGCGAATGGTCCCCATCGCACTCCACGGTTTTGAACTGAATTGTCCAAGCGTTTTGTTTCTAATAGGTAGGGAAGGGATTTCTGGGAATAGGAAACTCAGTCCATTTAGCAGTTCTACGCTTCCTGCAACTGCAAAACCGACCCACATCCAGGGCGAAGTAAAAAAGCGTTTCGGGTTGCTCGTGAGTGCCAACGGGAGTTGGACGATCGGGTAGTTCAGCCGTTCGTTTTCCGTCCACTGCTTACGGAGGAAAACCGTTACGGCTAACAGTGTCAACCAGAGCGCGATAACGAAGCTCGACCATGCAAGTACCGGTGGTATCCATGCGTTTAAAGTGTCAGAATTATAGAGCGTAGAATCGCCGTTATAGAATCCATCTAAGATACGCGGGCTTTTGACGGCAATCCAACTCGGGATGCTGTCTCCAAAGAGCGATAGCCACTCGTTTTCGGGGGTTGCGAACTGAAATGTATGCGCGAGAACGGGAATGAGGTACCCCATCATGGTGTGTCCGCTGATTGTTGTTACCATCACCACCATGACATAGATGGTTTGCAGATCGGCTTGCGACATCGCCAGACGGGGAATAAACCGTTGGAGCAGGAGATTGATCAGCACGAAGACAAGGAGCGTAAAGACAGCGTTGAAAAACAGAGAGGCGATCGTCAACTGCGTAGAGTGCCACACTTCTGTCCCCATCAGGCACCAGTAGCTATTAAAAGCGACAAGCACCAACCCAATCAGTAGGATGTGTGGTTTAACGAGGTTCTGTTTCCGGTTTCCGTTGGTTTCCATTCCCATTCCTGCTGAAACACAAATTTGCGTCTATTATACCGTGTTTGGGGTAAGTTTGCAAGGGAAGATATATCGTTGCAGTCAGGAAATCGGAATTACCTATTTATGGTCGAAGGAGAAGATATTTACGGATTGTTGCGTTGGAAGCGGAATACGCCGCTCTGCTTGGTGCCGATGTAGAGCATATCGCCATCAACAGCGAGTGAAGTCGCTGTGCGTGGTGCTACAGGCGCGACTTGTTCCCATGTGCCTGTTCGGTTATCTACCTGATAAACACCACTATCACACACACCGTAAAGGGTCGCGTCATCAGCAGCTGCAATGCGATCCATAAGGAGCGTTTCGCTGTTAGCATCAGTGAGCGCGTGCCAGACCTCGCCATTGAGGGAACCCATGACCCCTTTGTCGGTTGAGACATAGACGGCTGAACCCGCAAATACGATTTCTTTGAAATACAGAAACGGAAAGGCGAGGTTTTCGGTGATGTCGTTCCAGGTATCACCGTTGTCTAAGGATCGGAAAAGGTCGCCTTCCCGTTTACCGGCATACACGATGTTTCCTGAAGCGGCAAGGGTGAATCCCTTCGCGTCAATAGGTGGGTGTTCTCCTTGATCCTCTAAACCGGTGGGGTGCCACGCTGTTTCGCCGGGTCGCCATCTGAAAAGTTTCCGCCGGTGTTCGAGGAAAAAGGTATCTCCAGCGATGGTAAACCCTCCATTTCTTGTGTCCTCTTCAGCGATAAGCAGTAAACTCTCTTGCCACAGCCGCTCTGTTTCACGAACATTGACGTCGGTTTCTCTGGCTCTCCTAAGCCTCTTTTTCCATTCAACATACAGATTATCTTCCTCGAAATCCGGTATGCCTTGAACACGTACCAGTGTATCGCCCTTGACAGGAAGTTGAAAAAGTTGCGTTCGATTATTGGCAATACTGGTTAAATAAAGGGTCTCATCGGTTGTTTCAATCCTTGGCATCAGAAGTTTATCTCCGTCACTTACGTTAACAGTTTCCCAAGATTCACCACCGTTTGCTGATTTAGCAATCTGACCACCTGTAACTGCGTAGAGTATGTTTTTGCCTACGATTAGATTCTGAACATCCGCACTTATGAGTTCTGTTACAAAGGGGTGCCACGTGACACCGCCATCAGTTGATCGCGCTATTCCGCTAAGCCCAGTGTTGTAGAAATTATTTTTGTCCAAAGCGACCACAGGGAAGAGGGCATCAGTACCGCCGTGTGAAGCACGCCCGGGATCTATCCATGTCTCACCAAAGTCGTAAGAAAGTAGCACTCCACCTGGACCTATTAACATAAGCGTGTCTCCAGCTGGAACGACCCTGCTTGCGGTTATTAACTTAAGCGGATGTTCATTCGGCGTAATATCGGTCCAGGAATCGCCGAGGTCTGTTGAATAGAAAACTGAGGCATAGGGACTCCAATCCGGCATATCCTGCGTACCAGTAAATGTCCCAACACAGAACCGGTTACCAACGACTGCCAAGGAAAAGATTTCTTGGGCGGTCGGTACAGGTAACTTCTTCCAGTTATCCGTAAGCCGGAAAAGTCCTTGACTCGTTCCGACGAAGAGCATATTCTCAACCGCGAGCGCGCTCCAAATTCGGAAATTAGGATCACCTGCTTCTGGAACGCCCTCGGATCGCAAGACATGCCCTATGAATTCCCACTGCCTACCCGCATCCTGAGATCGAAACACCTCTGTTTTGAGAATGAGGTACATCGTCATATCGGCGTTTTGTGGATTACGTTCTTGAGGTGCCTCTGTGATAATCAAAGCAACAGCCTGCCCCTTAGGGCGCGCACCGAGGGTATCCCACGTTTTACCGCGATCGGTCGAGGCTAAGAGTTCATTAGACGTAAGCAGATAGAGGGTCCCACCACGTTCCGCCATAACTCGCTCAAATTCCCGATTCGGACCGCTGGTACTGACAAGCGTCCACGCGTCAGCTTTTTCTGCGAGTTTATAAAGCCCTCCCTTTGCGACAACGTAGAGTGTTCGGTCAGATGTCAGAAAGAATCCTGCTCTTGAAACGCCTCCGGGTCCTCTTGTTGGCATCCATTGCGGTTCTGCCTCGAGTATCTCTACGGTATCCGCCTGTGCTGCTGCGAACAGTCCGGTATCAGTTTTCGGATCAGCACCGCTGCCTCTGCCCGGGGTATCGCTCTTTCCGAACTGATTTCTTATATCCAGTTCCCGTTTCGATTCAAACACAACAGGTGCGTCAACCAACTCAACTGTCATCTCCGAGGTCGCATCCAAGTCGTAGGGTTGTTGAAATCGGGATAACGCCCGTGGACCCGTCCCGATCATCAAGATAACCAAAAGGGTTGACGCGCATGAGAGTGCCCAAGGCATCCAAGGTTTACCTATGGAAGGAGATACGGGTTTGAGACGTGCGATTTCGCGCGTGATATTCTCGGTTAGGGTTGGTGGTAATTGGAAAATTCCGGAAACATCGTGGAGCAGATGCGCTTGTTTCTTCAATCGCTTTCTGGCACGGCGGAGTCGGCTCCTAATTGTGTTCGGCGATACACCCAAAAACGCGCTAATCTCCTCACTCGTCATTTCGGCAAGATAATACAGTGTCACAACGGTGCGCTCGCTCTCTGGGAGCTTTTGGAGTAGGCGTTTAACGAGTTCACGCTCGTGTTCAATAGATGCTTCTTCGCCACGCGCCGCCTCATGTTGCACATAGCATAACGCCTCTAACTCGGTTGTAGGCATAGCGTCCAGGGATGTCGTTGATAGCCGCTTCTTTCGGAGCCATGTGATACAGTGCCGCGCCGCAATGACATAGAGCCACCCCGGAAAACGATCCGGTGGTTTCAGCGTCGATAACTTTTTGTAAACCTTAAGAAAAATATCCTGCGTGAGTTCTTCGGCGGTATGGAAATCACCGATCTTACGCCAGACAAGCGTGTGAACCCATTTCTGGTACTTGTTGACGAGCGTGGTAAACGCTCCTTCGTCTCCATTTAAAGTCCGTTGAATTAATGCAGCATCACTCTCTTTCATCTGTCTCCCTCCAAATATATAAAAAATAAGGCTTCATGATATAGTAACGCGTGTTGGAGACCGAAATGGTGCATAAAATGCAATGCGCCCGATTCTGGCTATAAACATATCGTTTTTACCGTATAAAAAAAGAAGACGCATCGCGGATGCGCCTTTTAGAACGAGAGTACCAAGGATTGACAACCTTTTCAGCTTGACAGAGAAGGACAAGAATGGTATGCTGTCGCTAAATTTTAGTTATTTTCGGCACCTTCATCAATCCAATCAATGAAGAGTTGGATTTGATCGGCATCTAACGGGGGGCCGCCCGGAGGCATGCCGCCGCCGTCAATACGTATGACGACAAGGCTGCCATCGCCATCGCCTGCAGTGAACGCCGGACCGCCATTTCCACCTTTTTTGAAGGCATCGTATTGACTGAGGTCTAATCCGGTAAAATGTCCAGCGACATGGCATCCTGGCACTGCACACCGCTCCGCGAGGATCGGCTGAATATCGTCTTTAAAAGAGGCGCGTGGCTCCTCGCGTGGCTCTTCAACAACAGGCTCTTCAATGACACCGCCATCTGCTGATTCTTCAACAACAGCAGGCTGTTGAGTTTCAGGCGTTGTTGTCGGTTGCGTGATATCCATCATACCGGTGGTGTCTTCAATGGTGTCGCCTTCGTCGCCACAACTTGCGATGAAGACCGCAGTTAGTAAGATACCGATTGCCACTATAGGCAGAAACAGACCTCGTTCACATCGGTTAGGGAAACGCGTAAAAGATAGATTCATGAAAATAAAATTCTCCTTTTTTGAAATGTGTTTTTTCACAAGCACTTCGCTATTTTGTATTTAGCCATGAGGATGGCATATAATTTCGCAATCCAATTTATGAACCACTTCCGTATAGGATACCACCATATTCAGGAGAAGTCAACATGAAAATTTTGATTAACACCGATATTACACCTGAACAGCTGCGGCAGATTGAATCGGTTTCTGACGAGCTTTCGCTTGTGAGACCGAAGAATTCGGAAGATGCCGTGCGCGAAGTTGTAGACACTGACATCGTGTTCGGTGGGTTTAACCGTTCGCTCTTTGAAAAAGCGGAGCAGTTGAAATGGGTCCAAGTGCTTTCGGCAGGGGTTGACGGATTGCTGTTCCCTGAATTCGTTAAAAGCGATATTATTCTGACGAGTGCGAAAGGGTTCGTCGGACCGCATCTTGCAGATCAGGCGTGGGCACTGCTCCTCGGACTCCTGCGAGGTATTGGACGCTCGGTGCGCGAGCGGACGTGGGACAACCGGATGTCCATCCGACACGCAACGTGGGAGTTGCATGAACGGACGCTCGGTATCGTCGGACTCGGCGGCACTGGGATCGACGTTGCGCGTCGGGCAGAAGGATTTGATATGCGTGTTATCGCCGTTGACCCCGAAACGGTTGAAGCCCCTTCATTCGTCCATGCTGTCTGGAAGATGGATCGATTCCACGACCTACTTGCAGAATCAGATGTTGTTGTCATCTGCGCGCCGCTGACACCGGAGACGCACGGTATGTTCGATGATACAGCGTTTGAGAAGATGCAATCCCACGCGTTGTTGATTAACGTCACGCGTGGCAAGATTGTAGATGGGCCGGCACTGCTCCGTGCACTCACTTCGGACAGCATCGGTGGTGCCGGGTTAGATGTCACACCTGAAGAACCGCTGCCGACCGATAGCCCGTTATGGGACCTGCCGAATGTAATTATTACACCGCACGTCGCGGGGGGTTCACCGATTCGATTGGATCGGTCGGTTGGGCTTTTCTGTGATAATTTAGAACGCCTGCTCGTCGGTAAACCGCTACTCAGCATGATTGATAAAGAGAAGGGGTATTAGTTAGAGAGCACAATTAGAGACAGGCGAGGCGAGCCGCCTCGCCCTGTCCATATAATGCTCAGGTGTCCAACTCAGCGATTTTAACGAGTTGTTTCCCGATATTGCCGCCTTTTAGCATACTAATAAATGCAGCGGGGGCGCTCTCGATTCCGCCCTCTTCGATTGTCTCGCGATATTTCAGTTTGCCTTGTTGCAACCACTCCGCCATCTGTGCAAGTGCGCTCGGATGCTGGTCAACGAAATCAAAGACCAGAAAACCTTCGATTCTTGCCCGTTTGGTAATCATGTGCCAGAGGAAACGGGGTCCGGTTTCCGGTTTCTCTAAATTATACTGTGAAATTTGTCCACAGATAACGACGCGTCCATTAATTCTTAAATTCGGGAAAACGGCATCCGTGATTTCGCCGCCGACGTTGTCGAAATAGACATCGATACCATCTGGCAGAAGTGTCTGGAGTTCGGTGTGATAATCGGTAACGTGTTTATAATTAAAAGCGGCATCGAATCCGAGTTCATCAACAATATAATCGACTTTTTCATCGGTTCCAGCGGAGCCGATGACTCGGCAGCCTTTAATTTTTGCGATTTGTCCGACGACGGAACCGACTGCGCCTGCGGCACCGGAAACGAACACGGTCTCCAACGGTTGGAGCTGCCCGACTTCCAACAAACCGAAGTACGCCGTCAACCCTGGCATACCGAGGATCCCCGCGCCTGTTGAGATGGGTGCGATTGTCGGATCAATTTTTCGCACGTCATCCCCGCCAGCGACACCGTACTCTTGCCATCCGATACTCGCGTTGACGATATCACCGATCTCAAAGTTCGGGTGTTTCGATTCAATTACCTCAGCAATAACACCACCGACGATGACCTCATCAATCTCAACATTCGCTGCATAAGATTTCACAGCATTCAACCGTCCCCGCATATACGGATCAACAGAGAGGTAGATCGTTTTTATCAATACTTGATTATCTTCCGGTGTCGGAATCGGGACCTCCACCACATTGAAATCAGACGTTTTTGGGTACCCTATGGGCCGAGAGGTGAGGGTAATTTGACGATTCATAAAACGACTCCTTCGGTGGTTAGACTCTTTTATTGAATTGGACAGGATCTTCGCCGTGAATGACAATGAGTTCATGTTCCGGCGCATCCCAATCGAAAACTTTAACAATAGGAAGGATAACACGGACAGCCAATCCGATCCGTCGTTTATCGGATCGGTTCGCCTCTGAGTGATGCAAGGTGCGTTCGTTAAAGAGTACAAATTCGCCGGGTTGCATCTCTAAGTTGACAGCACGACTGGTATCAACGAATCCGAGGTCCCCCATTTGTCCGAATGCCATATCCGAGGTCGCTTTCACGTGCGGTATCACTTTCCGGTGCGAACCGGGGACGATCTGTAGGCAACTATTTTCCAATGTCGCTGAATCGACGGCAATCCACGCCGAAATAATGATCGGCGGTTCAAGGGGCCAGTAGTTGAAGTCTTGGTGCCACGGGATCTCTTTTGCCCCCGGTTCCTTGACGAAAAAGTTCGTCCGCCAGAGCAGGAGATCCGGCCCATAGATAGAAGCCATCCGCTTGACGATAGCCGGATGCGTGGCGAGATCATGAATTATGGGAGCGTCGAGGTGCCGGTTATGTACTCTATTTTTGTGGTCCGGCGCATCGGTTTCGAGTACCCTCTCAATTTCCGGTTGCATGGTGAGCATCTCTTCGGCACTACAGAGCGTATAAGGACCGAGATAGCCTTGTTCCCAGAACTGTTCTCGTTCTTCAGTGGTCAACATATATTTTCCGTTTTGCATAGTCTAAACCCTTTCATTGCTAAACGTGTGTTGGGTTTCTCTTTGTTCAACCCAACCTACAAACTATAACGAAGCGAACGGCTACTCTTGACAGACGTGGACTTTAATCGCACCGGAGGTTTTATCGGCAGACACACGGAAGGCTTCGCTGATCTCCTCAAGCGGATAGTAGTGCGTCACCAATTGCGTAGCATCGACCTTTCCGGAGTCTATCAACGCAATTGCAGCCTCAAAATCTGTCTCCATCCCGCTATAACCGTAGCAGTTGGAGCCTGTGATGAACGCTTCCGACCAGACGATCGTGGAGAGATTCACCTCAAGCGGTTTGTAGTAGCCTGCGACGAGTACGACGGCACCCTGTTTCCGAACAATCGTTGTGGCGGTGTTGAAGTTCTCCGCGCCGCCGACGGTTTCGATCACTGCGTCAAAACCGCTGCCGTTTGTCACATCGTTGGCGTATTCGCGGATATCCGTATCACCGATATTGACGACGTGATCCGCGCCGAGTGCCTTTGCTAACGTCGCTTGCTGTTCGTACTTGACGGTAATCAAGGTCTCCTTCATACCGGCGGCGACTGCATCCGCCAAACAGAGCTGCCCGATAGTGCCGCCGCCGATAATAGCGATTGTGTCTCTGGCGTTGGCACCCGAACGCGCGACGGCACGGTGTGAGACGGCGAGTGGTTCAACGAGTGCGCCCTGCTCAAACGTCATCCGTTTCGGTAATTTAAAGAGCCCGGACTGGTGTGTTGCCGTAAATTCAGAAAATCCGCCGTGCATTTTCGGTGAGATCCAGGCTCTGTTGATACAGAGGTTGTACTGACCTGTTTCACAATACTTGCAGGTACCACAGTGCGAAAAGCATTCCACAGCGACCTTATCCCCGATTTCAAAACCTGTTACGCCCTCACCGAGGGCAACGACGACACCACATGTTTCATGTCCAGCGGCATGTTCATGCGATTGTCCCCAATGCCCGAAATAACTGTGCAGATCGCTGCCGCAGATGCCGGTCTGTTTGGTATCAATAAGCACAAAATTAGGTGGCGGTTCGTTTCGTTCGACTTCATGAACCGCGATTTGTTCAATACCTGTATAGATAGCGGCTTTCATCTTCATGAAAATTTCCCCCTTCAACAATCGGACTTCGGCAAGTTCAATAATACCAATTCTAATTGACTATCCGTCTTAAAAGTGCCACCATTTTTGAACTATGCCCGGTTCGGTTGGAATGCAGATCGCATTTGGGTGAGTACACCGCAAAACCGAACCTACCGGGCCTGGGTAGCCGGTGTACGGTTAATGGAATATAAACTTTTAGAAATGGTATAACATGCGTTATGACGAAATTCTCAGCGGGTACGATGTGTTCTCACTATTTCTTTTCTGTAGGGCTGAATATTCGACTTTTTTCGAGCGCGGTCTGGACACCCGTGAGTTGCATCAAAATTGCACGTTTATCGGATTTCCCGACACTCGTCTTCGGAATCTCGTCAACAAAAATGAATTTATCTGGAATCCAGAACTTAGGAAATTCAGATATGAGTTGTTTTTCAAGCGTAGCCGAGATATTTTCGTCTGCCTCTTCCGTGCAGACAACGACAGCGACGGGTCGTTCACCCCACTTTTCATCGGGTATACCGACGACTGCTGCCTCTTGAATATAAGGGTGCTTTAGGAGCGTCGTTTCGAGGGCGATGCTTGAAATAGCCTCTCCGCCGCTTCGGATAAGTGCTTTCGCGCGGTCCACGATTTGGACGTAGCCTTCCGCGTCAATTGTCGCCATATCGCCTGTACGGAACCACCCATCATTTGTAAAATGTTCGGGTGTCGGTTCAATTTTATAGTATCGGTTCGCTGTCCACGGGCTCCGCGCTTGAAGTTCCCCGATCGCCTCACCGTCCCATGGGAGTTCTTTAAAACCGTCAGTCGTTTCAGCTGCGAGGCGGAGTTCAACGCCCGGTATAGGTTGCCCCTGTTTCGCCTTGATTCGCCATTTCTCGGTATCCGGTAAATTCTGATGTCCGGCACGCAGTTTTGAGAGTGTCCCGGTAGGCGACATCTCTGTCATCCCCCATGCGTGGCAGATTTCGACGCCGAGTTCTGTTTCATAAGCCTCAATAAGCGCGGGGGGCATCGCTTCTCCGCCGACAATCACTCGCCGCAATCTGGCGATGTTCGCTCTTCTTTTTCGCAATTCCGGATAAGCCGCTGCCCAGACCGTCGGCACACCTGCAGCAACAGTGACACCGGTATCGGCAATAAGGTCAGCGATAGAAGTAGGCTTGGCACCCGGTAGCACAATATCCGCGCCTGCAAACATACTCGCGTAAGGCAGCCCCCACGCCATAGCGTGGAACATCGGGACGATTGGTAAAACGACATCCGCCTCTGTCAATCCGAAGACATCGGCTTGATTCGCTGCGAGCGTGTGGAGAAACATGGATCGGTGTGTGTAGAGAACGCCGCGCGGTTCTCCGTACGTTCCACTCGTATAGCAGAGCCCCATCGCCGAGTTCTCGTCTCGGATATCCCATGTATATGCCGACCTCGCATCCGAAAGCAGTTGCTCGTAGCAGGTATCCGTATCCTCGGATTTAAGACCGAAGTAGACGGTAGATATAGAATCAATCTTATCCCGCAATGCCTGAAATTGTGCTATGTATGCACTATCAACAAAGACGAGTTTGTCCTCTGCCTCGCGCACAATTTGCGTTAACTGCGTCGGCGAGAGACGGACATTGAGCGGGTGCAGCACGGCACCGAGGCAGGGAATGGCGTAGTAGAGTTCCAAATGCTGATAGGTGTTGGAAGCGTAAGTTGCGATTCTATCGCCACGCTGGACCCCCAATTCGGTGAGCACGTTCGCCAATCGTTTCACACGTTCGTACAACGTCGCATAGTCATAACGATGCAGTGTTCCGTTGGGCAGCAGTGTGGTAACCTGCTTATCGGCGTGTATACGGCATGCGTGTTCCAAAATTTGTGCGAGTGTTAACGGATAATCCATCATCAAACCATACATTTTTTCGATTCTGACCTCTCATACGTATGAACGTCAAGAATTGCGTAGTTTCCATCTATTTTAGCACAAAAACTGCGTTTTTTGTAAAAAAAGCGACACCAGATGCTTCTCAGAACTTTAATTTGCATTTTCCAAAGCAAATAATGCATAATTAAGCATGTTAGAACATGAACTCAGTATTGGACGCATAGGGAACTACAATCAATCAAGTCATCCGATTCCCCCAATAACAGAATCCAAGTTGCTACGGACAAGGTTTAAACAGATTATGCCATAAGGGTGGCAACTTGCGTTAAACAGAGGAGAAAAAAATTTAAATGTCAATATCAGAAGATAGAAGATATTTCTGGTGCGTTATAGCGATTCTATTAGGTGTCGCGTTATTCATACCGATGCCTGTTAGTGCTGAAGCCCTTAAAGTCGTCGTTCAAGACCAAAACGGGAACGCTATTCCAGAAGCGAAATTACAAATCGGGAACCAAGAACAGACCACAGACGCATCCGGTGCCGCTATGTTCGACGACGTGTCAGGTGCGCAATCGCTGACAGTGTTAGCCCTCGGTTTTTCGAGCAAGCGGATTAACATCGCTGCGGGACAAACGGAAGCGTCAGTCGTGCTCGCGCCTGTCCAAACGGTTGATGCGGTTGTCGTTGTCGGTACACGTAGTATCGGTCGGCGCGCCTTACAAGCCCCCGTCCCGATTGAAGTGGTTGACAGAGAGCAGCTCAGCATTACCGGTCAATCCGAAACCGGTCGTGTCCTCCAGATGTTAGTTCCATCTTTTAATTTTTCGAGTTCCACGATTAGTGACGGCACAGATGCGCTGCGTCCTGCGACGCTGCGCGGTTTAGGTCCCGATCAAACGCTCGTGCTTGTTAACGGCAAACGTCGTCACAAAAGCGCGTTGTTGCACGTCAATACGTCCGTAGGTCGCGGTACGGCTGGTACGGATTTCAATGCAATTCCATCATCAGCGATTGAACGGATTGAGGTGCTACGCGACGGTGCCGCTGCGCAATACGGTTCCGATGCCATCGCCGGTGTGATCAACATTGTACTGAAAGACGACGTGGATACAGGCGATGCCGACATCTATTGGGGACAAACATACCAGGGTGACGGCGATACATGGAACGCTAATGCCAACTACGGTATGAGCGTCGGTGAAGCAGGATTCCTCAACCTCACCGCTGAATGGCGCGACAGATACCGCACGAATCGCGCAGGACTCACTGGGACGCGACAATATGACTGGGTGGAGGAAGACCCTGGAAGACCCGCAGATGAGATCCTTGAAATCGAGAATGATGATGGGACCGTGACAGAGAAACCGGTATGGTTCGACTCTCGGGAATATACCTTTGAGCGTCAAAACTTCCGCATCGGGGATGCCGACTCGACACAAAAAGTTGGGTTCTATAATTTCGGGCTTCCGCTCGCTTCGGGTTTAGAACTCTACTCTTTCGGTGGGCACTCCTCACGCCAAAATAACAGCGCAGGTTTCTATCGCAGAGCCAATCAAGCAGAGCGAACCGTCACAGAAATCTATCCAGACGGTTTCTTGCCAGAGATTAACACCGACATCGGTGATACCTCTCTCGCTTTAGGGTTGGCATGGACACACGAGGCGACCGATCTGAACGTCGATGTCAGCGTTAACCACGGATTGAACACGTTTGACTTTTTGATTTCCAACTCTCTGAACGCCTCTTACGGGTCGAGCAGTCCGACTTCAGCAAATGCCGGTGGCTTTGAACTCTCACAGACGGCGTTCAACTTAGATGTCACCTATCCGCTGGACTATCAATCCTCGCTTATCAACCTTGCGGGTGGTGTCGAATTCCGCAGAGAAGGCTACGGGATTCATGCAGGCGAACCGCTTTCATGGATTAACGCTGGACTCGGCGCAGCGGGCGCAGCGGGTGGCATCCAAGTTTTCCCCGGATTCCGACCGGACAACGAAGTGGATGAAAATCGAACCAATATCGCGGGTTACGCAGACTTTGAATCCTATCTCAGCGGTCAATCGGGAAGTGGTCTCCTCGTCGGTGCGGCGGTGCGTGGTGAGCAGTACAGCGACTTCGGCGCGACTGTCACAGGAAAAGCGACGGCTCGCTACGACCTGATGAAACAGGTTGCGGTGCGTGCTGCGGGTAGCACCGGTTTCCGTGCGCCTTCGTTGCAGCAGCTCTATTTCAATAACATTAGCACACAATTCAAGGTAGACGCTGACGATATTGATAATGATGGAAACACAGAAGAACTGGTTGCGCTTGAAGTCGGCACGTTCCGGAACGACAGCGATGCGGCGCGTGCGCTCGGTATTCCTGAGCTCAAAGAGGAGATAGCATTCAACGTCTCCGGTGGTTTCGTGTTGAAACCGGTTGAGAAGATGTGGTTCACCGTAGATGGCTTCCTCATTCAAATCGACGATCGCATTGTTCTGAGCGGTAGTTTCAGTGCCGATAAAGTGGCAGGCTTAGCTGCAGCAGGTGCGAGTAGTGCACAGGTGTTCACAAACGTCGCACAAACACGCACCCAAGGTGTTGATATCGCAACGGGGTACCTGCTTGCTTTCGACAACGAATCCTTGCTTAACCTGCGGGCTGCAATTACGTGGGCGGATACGGAAGTTATCGGTGATGTGGATGCACCAGAAATCCTTATCGGACTCGAAGATACCCTTTTCCCTTCACAGGAACGTTCTATGATTGAGGAGTGGCAGCCGAACACTCGGATTAATCTCAGCGCGGATTACATCGTCGGCGATCTCACGATCGGCGGTGCCTTGCGCTACTTCGGCAGCTACACCGTTCAAGAGGGAAGCGGGGACGATCCAGCACGTCAGACCTACGGCGGAAAATGGCTTACCGATATTCAAGGGAACTACCAACTGAATGAAGGGCTTTCGTTAACCATCGGTGCGAACAACCTGCTCGATCAGACACCAGACCTGAACGAAATTGGACAATCCCGCGGTGGTGCTTTAGCGGATAGCACAGGGCAGGTCATTGTGGACTCACCCGGTGTGTTCACCTATTCGAGAAGGTCTGCACCTTTCGGTTTCAACGGCGGACTTTACTATGCAAAGTTAGCCTATCGCTTTTAGGGCAACTGTTATCAGTGCACAACAAAATCAGGCGCGGTTTGAACCGCGCCTTTTTTTAAATTTCTATTGCATCTATTTGTACAGTGTGCTAAATTGAGTCCGAGATTTTAATCCATCCATAAGGAGCATATTTAATGCATCGAAACCTCTTAATCTTTTGTGTAATAGTGCTGTTAGTCGGTGCCGTTATTGCGCTGAGTATCCGCTCTGTTGAGAGCCAAAGCGATAGGGTGCAACGTGGTAAATACCTCGTGGACGCAGTCGCCGCGTGTGGGTATTGCCATACACCGCGTGCGGGCGCCGAGTATAACATGAATATGTATCTTGCAGGACATCCTGCAGGTCAGGCTTATCCACGCTACAATTTCAGCATGATGCAACAGGGTATCTTTACCCTCACATCCCCACAAATGAGTGCGTTTTCCGGTCCTTTCGGAACGAGTTTCGCTTCAAACCTAACCCCCGATAAAGAGACCGGGTTAGGCGAATGGACGGAAGAGATGTTCATCGGCGCGATGCGTACGGGACTGCATCAAGGTGTCGAAGGTAACCGCGCGATTTTACCACCGATGCCTGTGAAGCACTATGCACAGATGAACGACGAAGATTTGAAAGCGATTTGGGCGTACCTCAAGACAATTAAACCTGTCAAAAACGAGGTGAACCCGCCACTGAATCAACGCGGTCGTCCATATTAAAATAGTTGTCAGTTGTTAGTACGCTGCGCTTTCAGTTATTGGTTAAAGAGGATTCTGATTCAGTCAATCCACCTCTTAACTGATAACCGAACGCTCGCCTGAAGATAAACTGACAACCCTAAAACTGATAACCAAACATTTGGAGATACTTTGTTATATGGCAGCAAAAGATTCTGTCCGCATCTGTGTCGTCGGTATGGGTATCGGTAGACCCAATGGAACGGCACTCGCCGGAAACCCACGCGGCAACGTTGTCGCGCTCTGCGATTTGCTTGAAGACCGGATGAAAGACTTCGCTAAGGACTTACCCGGCAAGGTCAAATTTTATACAGATTATAAAGAGATGTGCAAAGCCGATGATATCGACGCGGTATTCGTCGGTACACCGAACCAGTGGCACGTGCCGATAGCATTGGAAGCCGTGCGGAACGGTAAGCACGTCATGGTAACGAAACCGCTCGCCGATTCCGAGGAAGCAGCGCAAAAACTGGTCACAGAAGCAGAGGCAGCAGGTGTCGTTAATATGATGTCGCTCTCGACACGTTTTGGAAAAGAGTGCCAATACCTCGGTAACCTCGCCCGCGATGCCTATTTTGGCGAACTCTACTATGCACGGGCACGAAGTGTTCGTAGGAGCGGGATCCCGGCATGGAATCTCGGTTTCATCCAGAAAGGGGGCGGCGCATTTCGGGATATGGGGGTCCATGTGCTTGACTCAGCTTGGTGGATCCTCGGATTGCCAAAACCGATTGCGGTCCTCGGTGCTGCTGGCGCGAAGTTCGGACCCCGAGGCCTCGGCTACTGGAAGGGAACGAAAGCACCGAAAGAGATCTACGAGAAATATGATTCTGACGATTACGCCGGCGGGTTTATTACCTTTGAAGGCGGTGTCGGCTTGCAGGTCGAAAGTTTCTGGGCATCACACCAACCCGACGAATTTCAGATCGAACTTTTCGGCACAGAGGCAGGGGCGACGATGAGCCCTTTGCGACTCTATCGAACCGACAAAAAAGGTGAATTTGAGAATATAGAGGCCAAACCGCCAAAGAGTAAGTATGGAAGGTCGTGGGACGCTATCGCTGACCACTTTATCGAATGTATCTTGGATGACGTAACCTGTAAGGCACCGCTCCGTCACGGGTTGATTGTCCAACAGATGATGGAAGGACTACTCAAAAGTGCTGAGACAGGTCGTGAAGTTAAGATTGACGCAGCTTAGAGGGGTAAAAAAATGACTGTTGAAACGACAACCCTCCGCGACGCTTTTCAGAAGGACGGTTTCGCTATTGCCCGGAACCTGTTTACGCGAGATGAAGTCCAACGGCTCAAGTCAGAATGCATCGACATTCTGGCAGCCGTTAAAGCAGAGACAGGTTCCGTCGCTGGACACGGCGTACATGTCGGTTTAGCGACGCGGAGTCCGGTCTTCCAAAAAGCGGTCGGTGATGTGCGGATACTCGACATTTTAGAGGCTATCCTTGCCCCGGACATCGAATTCCTGAGCGATAAGGTGGTCTTCAAGAGTGAAGCGATGACTTTCGCGAGTCCTTGGCACCAAGATTGGCACTATTGGCACGGCGCGCATAAAGTCTCTATTTGGGTAGCACTCGACGATGCGACTGTTGAAAACGGGTGTCTCAAACTTTTTCCGGGCTCCCATAAATCCGCGATTCTCCACGATGGCGATGCGAGTGATGGACACGGGTTCGGGAATCGGTTGCGTCCGGGCGCGGTTGATGAGAACCTCGCCGTCACAGCGGAATTGGAAGCCGGTGGTGCCGTCTTTTTTCATGATTTGACGCTTCACTCCAGTCATCCGAATATTTCTGGTGAGGAACGCTGGGTCTGGATTCCGACGTATCGCGACGCAAACGCTGAGGACAACGACTATCCGTGGGCTGTCGCGGCGAAAGTTTTACGCGGCGAAAAATCAAGGACAGAGAAGAAGGGGATGGAAGGATAAAAAGCGTTGGGATGGAAGGTCGGAAGGATGGAAGGGATTCACTTCCGTCCCTCCAACCTTCCAACTCTTGGATCTTACCTGATAACTGAAAAAGGAGAATGCGGATGGAAGGGATGCGCTTCCAATCTTCCATCCTTCCGTAAAAAAAGGATAAGTTATGTTTAAGAACTTGAGTACCGGTGCCGTCGGCATCCGGGCAGATATGAGAGAAGGTTTAGAACTCGCAAAAAATGCGGGGTTCGACGGATTAGACATGAATATCGGTGAAGCCGCGCAACTCGCAGAAGAACACTCCGCACAATACGTCAAAGACCTCTGGTCAGAAGCGGGGATTGCGATGGGTGGCTGGGGTTTCGGTGTCAACTGGCGCGGCTCCGATGCCGAATACTACGCCGGTTTGGCGCAGCTACCCGAACGTGCAGCACTCGCTGCGGAACTCGGTTGCTACCGGACGACAACCGTCGTCGGTCCCGCCTCAAACGATATGACGTATCAGGAGAATTGGGATTTTTCCGTCAAGCGGTTACGTGCTGTTGCCGAGATTCTTAAGGACCACGGGCATTCACTCGGACTGGAGTTTATTGGACCCGCAACGAGTCGTAAGAGTGCCAAACATCTTTTTGCCTACTCTATGGATGCGATGTTAGGACTCGCCGCCGCTATCGGTACCGGAAACGTCGGATTACTTTTCGATACATGGCACTGGTACACCTGTCGTTCCACAGTTGACGATGTGCGGAAACTCTCTGTATCGGATGTCGTCTACGTCCACATCAACGACGCACCCGCTGGCATTGACCCCGACGATCAGATTGACAACATCAGATGTCTCCCTGCCGAGACGGGTGTGATTCCGCTCACGGAACTGATGCAAATCCTGACAGCGATCGGTTACGAGGGACCGGTAACGCCGGAACCGTTCAGCAAAGCGGTGAACGCGATGGAACCCGCCGATGCAGCAAAAGCCACTGCGGAATCGCTGGATAAAGTGTGGAAGAATGCTGGTCTCTAAGTGTTCCCATCTACTATGGGCGCGCTGCAAGCGTGCCCTAAACGATACGTCTATCTGGCAACATGGAATTTCGCGCACCTTGCAAACCCACATACGCAGCCGAAAATTCAACAGGTTTGTCATGATGCTGGTTTTTCAACACCCTGCATTGATACACCAGAGGCAATAATGGAGGATATCTCATGTATGATGAAATTTTGAAAGAATGCCTTGATGCCAAAGCACGTCTCGTCGCTCTTTTCGGAGATTTGGAAACCTATATGGAATTTATGACCAAAAAACAGGAAAACGAACTGAAGCAAGGGAAAAAAAAATACGTAGACTTACCAATCGTTCGGATAAAGAAACCGGAAAAGCCTAATGCTTAGGTTCGCGCAGTTCCTGAAACCTCTTGAACGATTTCATAACTACCTGCAAAATGCTCATAAGAAAATCAGGACAGGAGTTTAAATTAACGTGCGACTCATTAATAAAGAGAGTATCCTCGCGATGACGCATCTCTGGGAAGGTGATCGGTTTCCGGATGGACGACCGCGCGTTTCCGACGATATCATTCAGCGTATGAAGGCGATCAGTATTGAACAGGCGTGGGGTGTCCTCAACGGGAACGGCTATAAATTTCAGTTCGCTGGCGATTGGATGAATCTACATCCCGATCGGATTCTCGTCGGCAGAGCGGTGACGTGCGCGTTTGTACCGATCCGCCCGGATTTCAACGACGCTGTCTCTGCCCAAGGCGAAAAAGACGGATGCGTCGGCGGTCAAAACTCGTGGGTGATTGATACGCTCGTCCAAGATGATGTTATCGTCGTGGACCTCTTCGGTAAAGTGAAAGACGGTACTTTTGCAGGTGACAACCTCGGCAACTCCATCTATGCGAAAACGGGGACCGGTATGGTCATTGACGGTGGGATCCGAGATTTGGACGGTATCTACGAGTTGCCTGATTTCGCTACATTCGTGCGCGGTGTGGACCCGACAGGTATTGCGAATGTCACGTTGACCGGTATCAATATCCCGATCCGTATTGCGGAGGCGACGGTTTTACCGGGGGATGTCGTTTTAGGGAGGCGCGGCGGTGTTATCTTCATTCCGCCGCATTTCGCACAACAGGTGGTCGAACGCGGTGAAGAGGTCGCACTCCGGGACCGGTTTGGACATCAACGCCTACGCGAAGGTGTCTATACACCGGGTGAAATAGACCGGAAATGGTCGGAGGAGATTGAGGCAGACTTCGCGAAATGGCGTGAGGATCAGGAATGAAAACTGATTCAGGCTGCTAACGACGCGCATTTCTGCTCAAATTAAAGGAAAACCCGTAGATATGGAGAGACGCATGAAACCTGCTAACGACTTCGCACGCAAACAGCACAAATATATGCCGACCTTCGCAAAAGCGACTGGGAAACCCACCGTTTACATCCCAGGCTACCCCTACGAAGACGAGGAACATATACCTACAACTGGATTCCACGGAGAACAGACCAATACCCTATACGAACAAATCTCCAGTTATTTCGCAATGCAACCACACATCTATGTCGGTATTGACAACTTCATCTACTACCGTGAAGGCGATGTCACGAAAAGTGTCGCCCCCGATATTTATGTCGTTTTAGGTGCAGCGAAATTTCCGCTCCGCAGGAGTTTCTACACTTGGGCAGAAGGTGCGACCCCAACGGTCGTTTTTGAGTTCTTGTCGGATTCAACAGCCGATGAGGATCGAAAAGAAAAGGTCCATATCTACCTGCAAGATATGGGGGTACAAGAGTACTTCATCCACCAACCTGAGATGGAGAAACCTGCTGAGTTCCGCGGGTGGCGGCGGGAGCCTTCAGGCACCATTGTTGAGATACCTCCCGATCCGCGCGGTGCCTTATTCAGCGAATCATTAAACCTGTCGTTCCGGTGGACGGATCAACACCATAGCCATGTCCGGTTGTTGCGTCCATACTTGCCGGATGGCACCCCGATCACGACAGCTATAGAGGAACGAAACCTTCACGCTGAAGCAAAAAAGCGTATAGAAGCAGAACGGGACCTTCGTGCGGAAGCGGAAGCCCGGGCTGCAGAAGAGACGGATCGGCGGCAGGCATTAGAACGTGAATTAGAACAGCTCCGCCGACAACTCGAAAACCGATAACGGAAACCGTGCTGCTGTTCTAAACGGTGTCGCATAACCTGTTAGGTTGGGCATCGGCTTCTCGCAAAATGGCGTGAGAATCAGAAGTGAAACATATCTGAATCAAGGTTTTTTGTTTGACAAATTTCCTTTTTCGGTTATAATTCACGATAGTTATTTCTCGGATTAAGACTATCGTATATTTTTCAAATCATCAAAACGTTCAAATAGATCAATGCCCATTATGTGTCGGTACAGAAAATGCAAGAAAAAAAAATAAGGTGGAAAACGAACCTTTTGCTGTTCTCCGTCTATCTATGCTGCTTTATTTTTCTAACAAGCTGTGACAACGGTGAAGGGTCAGGTATCCCCGAGTTTCAACCTGACACAACCGACATAACGCCTGGCGATATATCGGACAGGCTTGTTGCGCGTATCTATTTTGATGCGACACTCTCTATGCAAGGCTTTGTTGTTCCGGATTCAACGCGCTACACCCGGATCTGTCCCGCTTTAGAGAGTGTGATTGTGAGCGGTTGGCGAGACGAAACGGTGAGTTTTTTTCGGTTCGGTGAGCGGGTTGAGCCTATTGATAGAAATACTTATTTGCAGGTGGGAGACGAAAGTTTTTACCAAACAGATATCGGCATAAAAACGTACATTGAAAAAATTATTGAGAATGAAGACTCGTTAGTCAAACCTCAAATGGAAGGGAGCAACACGCTTGAAGGCGCAACAGAGATAGATGTAAATAACATGCCTGAAGAGGGGACCGAGACAAATAGCACAAAAAACCGATTAGTTGTCATTGTAACAGACCTCTTTCAAGATAACGGTGATATAAATCGGTTGGTTCCGGAGCTAAAAGAAAAATGTATTAAAAAAGGCGTTGATGTTGGATTATTCGGATTACGAAGTCAATTTGACGGTACGGTCTACGACATCGGTATCGGTGAAGGATCATCGATACCTTATCGGAGTACACCCGGAAATCCTGAAACGTTTCGTCCCTTCTATTTACTTGTGTTGGGCAAGCACGCTGATATAGCGCACTATTTTAATCGCTTAATAGCAAATGGATTTACAGAAGCAGAAACGATCATTTTTTCGCGGTATCTGGTCAACCCTTTACTGTCATTCAAGAATGCAGCAAAAGTTGAAACATATAATTTAAATAAAAAAATCGTCAACCGCGATCATAGTCAAAATCCGATCTTGAAACAATATGAAATTGTGAGAAGTTCCGAGCCTGCTAAAATTTCTGCTAAAATGGAATACAATCCGTTGCCACATGCAATGTCCTGCGATTCTAACACGTTTGAGGATCCTATTATTGCGGAACATAAACCTAATAAAAACGGAGAAAATGAACGAAGTCCAGAGGCTATGAATTGCTTGGAAGTGACATCAACGTTTTCAGAAAATGAACTTACTGTTGAGTTCACTTTGGCGACATCCCTACCCCGTAGAGCGGTATATCTCTATGAAGTCACACTGAATCCAGCAATTGACACATATAAGGTCCCCGATTGGTGTTCAGAATGGGATATGGGAACGGGACGCAATGGTGCGAGGACTCTCAATTTAGTTAATTTCGTCCGTGGACTTACGGAAACAACTGTCCGTGCGGAAACAACTGTCCGTGATCATCTGCCCAAAATCGCTCAATTTTACTTTTACATCAAGAAAAGGTAAGGAAGTCGTTTAAAAATGCGGGAACACGTCTATTGTATACTTGGTATTTTGTCCATTACTGCCCTTTTTGTTTTTCTGGCTATTGTCGTAGAACCTCTTATTTTAGAGGCCTTTCCACCTCAACTGCCCACCTATCTTAATCTTACAATGGAGCAGTGGTTGGAGAGTTTTGAATTGTGGGCACTTGTTTGCGTCGGAGCTGCTGCAGCGGCGAGTTTTTTGTGGTATTGGATCGGTCAGAGCGTTTTCAACGCGAATGGTGCGAAACCCTCTGGAAAACGTGGTCTATGGGGATTTCTATTTATTTTGCCTGTGTGTGCTATCATTTTTAGTATCTTGCTTGTCGAAGAAGCGGAAAGCAGTTTGTGGTTAGCATATCTATTCTTTATAGCGAATGGCTTAATTCCTTACTACTTAGCAACGCTTTTCTGTTCGCCTGTGTCCGTTAAATATACACCAATAGGTGCAGAAGGAATTCGTTCCCAATGCTTTTGGTAAGCATCCCTTTCTTGGAGGTAAAATAATGGGTTATTATGCGATCGGTATCGGTGGGACAGGGTCCAAATGCCTTGAATCTTTGATACATCTCGCTGCTGCAGGGATGATGCCAGACAAAAAAGAGGAGCTTTACGTGCTTTTTGTCGATCCTGATAAAGCAAACGGTAGCCTTGAACGTGCTGTGACGACTTTGGAGTGCTATAAGACATTTTTTAATAATCAGCAGCTTGCACAACCACATTTACTACAGACAAAGATAGATTCTGTTGCTACTCCCATTTTTTCCCCGTTTGATGATGGTGATGATGACAAGCCTCGTTTAGACGATTTTTTCAAATATGCAGGTCTTAGGTTGGCAGATGATAAGGCAGCGGATCTCTTTGAAGTGCTCTATAGCGAAAAAGAGAGAACCACCCAACTACACGAAGGTTTTCGGGGTCATCCTTCTATTGGTGCAGCGGTCATGGCACAAACAGTGTTGGGAGGCGATGAACCGTGGAAAACATTTCAGGCAAAAGTTGCAAAAGATCCAGACGCGAAAATTTTCTTGGCGGGATCCATTTTTGGTGGCACCGGGGCATCTGGGTTCCCTACCATAGCAAAACTGATTAAAAGTGCATCGGATGGAAAACCCATAGCTGCACAGATAGGTGGCGCGCTCATCCTTCCGTATTTCACGTTCATTGATGCTGATGCCGATAATCAACTCAAAGCGAAGGCGGAGCATTTTCTAATGAATACCCAAGCCGCCCTTGAGTATTATCAGCGCTCGGATAAGGATCTTGTTTATAATGCGATTTATCTCATCGGTGATGATTCTCAAGTTCAGCTTAAAAACTTCTCTCTTGGTGGAAAGGCGCAGCAGAATGCACAGCATTTTATTGAACTCTACGCGGCCTTAGGTGCAATTCACTTTTTCGGCAACGATGGCGCGGCAAATGGAAGCACTCAGTATTTCAGATTAGATCGAGCCAATAAACCGATTAAGTGGGCGGACTTGCCGGATGGTGCCGGCGGTGTAGAGATACAATCAAAACTTCGCCAGTTATATCACTTCTCTGTTGCCTACTTAGACGTTTATAAACCGATGCTTGACGATATTGGTACGGGGAAAGTTAGTGGGAATGATGCCCCCTGGTACATTGATTTCTTTAAACGGAATCAATCTAATAGAATTTCACTTAACGACGCTAAGACAGAAGCATCGCTCAATAATGTCAAGAATTATTGTGAAGATTTCCTTGTGTGGTTTGCTAATGTTCAACACTCTAAAGACGATGGTGGAAAATTTAATCCTCTTGATAAGTTTGATCTTACAGGAGTTGTTAATCGTATTTCATCGGATATCACTATGCAACCGTTAAGGGCTAAGGCTTTGAACGGACTTTGGCGAAATATGTGCAGTGCTAAAGGAAAAAGTGATGGTGCTGATATTGGAAAATTTCTGAATGCTTTATACCAAAACTGCAAAAAGATTTAATAGATTTCTGAACGCGCAATATGAATAACATTGTGTTCATAGAAAAATAGATTGGAGATTGTTAAATGGCATTTCCACTCCTTCCACCTTTAAAGAAAGATGGTGACGGATTAGCAGTCCTCCCCAGAACAGGAACTTGGGAACAAGTCTCTGGTGTTGCCCTTAATAATATTGCTGATAACCTTCAGGTTACAAAAATTGATGGCAAATTTATTGACATTGATAGCATTCCGAGCATGTGGGCGCGCCCGTTGCTGTTTGAAATAGCACTTTACGATGAAGAGCATCCGATGCATGACTGCGTTGTGGGCGAATGGCGTGGACTTTTGGCGATGTTGGCACTCAAGGAGCAACGGAAGTTTCCATTGAGTACCCAGTTAATAACGATTCCTGATGGAGGCGATGGAAACACTCCCGAGTTTCTCCAAGCATTACACAGGTTACTGCCGCAGCGTACATTAGATGCTGCCGGGACGACGTGGGACAAACTTTACCTCATTCTGTTTAAGGGCAATCCAATCGGTATAACTTCACCAACAACACTTGTATGTACGTCTATTAACTATGTTAGGCATATTTCAGTGAATGATGTACCTTGGTATACTCCCCGGTTTCTCTGCGATCCGATTAAGAATTTGCAAGCGGATGAAAAAGCCGCTGTAGCTGGCTGGCTTAATGACTTTCATAAAAATACGATTACGCCACTCCCTGCTTCCCGTATACAGGCAAATCTGGACGCGCGAATTCTCGGTTTTATAGAGAGCTTAGGAGGAGTATCTGATGGACCGCCAAAATTGGCTGGTACACCTCTGGGGATGAGTGTGGGAATCTTCACCGGTATGAACTTCCCGATAGCCCCCAAGGAATACTTCACCGAAAAGCTTTTCGTAATCAGCCAACAAAATGCTTTTCTTGAAAATAATATTCTTATGCCTAAAGGTAGTACCAACCTTAAAGTAAACGGTATACCCGTCACGCCAATTCTCCCAATCAAAAAGGAATTGTTAGACAATTTCGATGTCAATGAATTAAACCGGCGAATTACTTTTGAAGAAACACCGACTGGTATCAAAGTAAACTTACAACACCCATCCGCTGGAGATGATGGGGATATGATCATTTCTGAAGAGTATGTTATGCAGAAAGATGGTGATGATGCCGCACTCTTTAACTATCCGCAAATTGTTGAGATTGATCATTTACCAGTATTGGAAATATGGCCTGATTTTAGAATGTCAGACTGGAACGCTTACTATACCTATTTTACAAAAGTTCAAAATACATTCGATGTCAAACCTTTATCGGCAGCACCTAATACATGTTCACTGGGTGATAACACTGAGATTACAAGAATATCTGATTTTCCTAAAGCGATGGTATGTACGTATACAGATGTTAATACTTTAAAGAATGAGGAAGCAGGGATCTTGCTCATTTCAGCACAAGATTCACAACAGGGCGCAGCAACGTGGGACATTGGCATTGATTTTGGCACCAGCGGTACTACTGTTTACAGACAAGATATATTGGCAACAACCCCGGAGCCCATGTCGTTTGATGATCGATTGTTGCAAATTACTAACTCGACAGCAGCAAATCGTACCGAGGTATATCAACAGTTTTTCTCTTCTCGATCTGAGAAAACGCCTTTTTTCAGTCTGTTTCAACAACACGAACATTCAACAAATAAGTCACAAGCAGGTATAAAACTTGATCCATTGCTGGATGGTCGTATCTATTATGTAGAAAACTATAAATTGAAAGAGGATGTTGTCAGCAATCTTAAGTGGTCCTCCGATCCAGCAGAACGCATTTGTACTCAAGCATTCATAGAACAGATCTGCCTACAATGTGCTGCGGAAGCAATTCATAACGGTGTAAAACAAATTAACTGGCATTTTTCTTATCCGCTGGCATTTTCTAATGCAGATAAAGCCCAATTCCGCACTATTTGCTCTAATGCCACAAAGGCGTGTGAAAAAATAACAAGGATTCAAAGTGGGGACGTAACTTTTGAGTCAGAGAGTATCGTTACTGCGAATTTCTTTGCAGGTCAGTTTGGAGGTTTTGCCGATGGTGCGGTCTGTATAGACATCGGAGGAGAAACCTCTGACATCTCAATCTGGCAAAACCACACGTTGTATTGGCAAACGTCAATCAGATTTGCAGGTAGAACTATTTTTTTAGATTTGCTGAAACATAATCCTGAATTTTTAGAGATCTTCCGTGTTGCCGATGATGTCATTCCAACGCTACAAAATGTATCCAAATCTGATAAGTTCTATGGACAAGCGGATACGTGGATTAACGCATGGATCAATAATTCCAAAGGTGGTTTAGAAAATCTATTTGCCACTTACGGAGGAAAAATCAAAAATACACCGTTTATTCCGCTTATAGCGCTGGGTATTTCTGGACTTTTATACTATGTGGGTTTGATTCTCAATTACCTTGCGGAAAACAAGGGTTTTGCACCTACAATGCCGAATGTTTACATTGGAGGAAATGGTTCACGTATTCTGCACTGGTTAGCAAATGGCAATTTCACACCAGACAGCGCAAACGATAGATATCTCAAAGATATTATTCTTGCTGCATCAGGTTTCAATCCGGATGCTATTTTTGAATTTCAGATTACACCACAACCTAAACATGAAGCTGCTGCCGGTTTGGTTGTTCCAAAAACGCCTCTTATCACAACAGCAGATGAATTTCCGGTATTGGCAGGTGAAGATTTTACAGAAAATGAGGAAAATTACAGTTGGACAACTCTTCTTAACCTTGAACGTTTCGGGAACCATCTGAAATCAAGCAATAAATTGGCACAGATCGAAAATTTCATAGAGATATTCAGTGCTGGATTTGGTAAAGCACTCAATCTCCCAATCAATGTTGATCCGACATTGAAGAAGAGCCTTACAAGCAATTTGAATGATGAGCTAAAAACCCTTGCTCTGAAACCTGTCGGCGAGCGTGTTGTTGAACCAATTTTTATTACAGTGTTGAAGGAGTTATTGGAGCGAAAAACTAAACAATGGGTATTAGAGAGTAAGGAACAACCTTAATGCAAAACACCAAAACCTGTAATATACACAAAAGATTTTGCTACAGTATATTGACGTTTTTTATGATCGTCTGTCCAGTTTTAGCAATGGCAGACCAACACGATACTGGATCTGAGTTGCAAGTTCCCGCCCATAGACAGATTATTTTAGGTTTTCTGCTTCTTGCAATCCTAATCTTTCTTGTTTGGATGTTTTTCCAATATAGAAAAATCGCCTATGAATTGGTTAATGTAAAACACAAATTAGAAATTTCTATACAGGTTAATAGTAATTTAAAGCAAGACTTGTTGAATATTAATAAGTCTATTCAAGAGTTAACGAAAGATTTTGATTCAGAGGTTTTATATCAAAAGTTAACCGCTGAAAATCAAAATAACACACAACAGGTTCTAGACCTTCTTAAACCTATTATAAACGTTCTCCGGAATGAGATGCCGTTTGCTCCGCTTAAAACCACGGAATTATCACAGATACCTGAAAGTGACACAGGTAAAGAGATGCTTTCACAGGCAGTCGTAGAGTTCTGTGAATGTTACAATATAGGGATTAGAGATAGACAAGCCTGGGCAAATTTTATAGAAAATTATGAGGAAAATTACAAAATAGATGTAGTAAACGCCGAAGAACGTTACCTAAACCCACAAGAGGATATTGACCCTATTTTCAAAACTAACTCTCCGGGCTGTTATTTGGCTTGCTATATTGAAGCAGAAAAGTTATATGTAGTTGTTCCGGTTTATGATTTGGTAGTGGAACGTTCAACTTATACCCCCGGTGCTTTTGGTGAAGTGTTCAAATGTTCTCATTTCGATGATCGTCACAATTATCAGATCATGGAACTTATTGAACCTGCAATTTTTGAACCAGATGACAAAAAAGAAGCCTGGACTCTTAAAGAGAACGGTATATTAGAATTACAAGAGACCTAAAGGAAAATCAAGATACGCTTATAAAGTGTGTCTGTAAAAAATAACAACAGATTAACTCTGAGAAATTAAAACACTTATGCCTCAATTTTTTAGCGAATACTTATTTCCGACGAACCTGATCGCTTTAGGTATTTTAACGTTTTTAACAGCCTTCTTTTTTTATTGGCTTATAGAACTGATCAAATATTGGCGTTGGTTGCGGACAGAACGGAAACAGATCGAAAACAAGCAAAATGTCCAACCGCTTGTCACTGCCCGACAGGAACGAGATCGTGGGCGCGAAGATAATGATCAGAAAACCAATCCTGAAAACACGTTTAGCGAATTTTGCACGGAAGGCAGCCTTGACAGAGAGTCTCCCATCGCGAAACATCTCAATGCGATTTTCTTGGCAGGTTGGGATGAAAGTCGTCTTGAAGTCGGTGAGTTAATTAACCACACCACATCTGAGCTATTTAAACGGAACAACTCGTTTCGTTCTGTGTTGGCAGTTTTCATCGTGATTGGGCTCTTCGGGACGCTCTTTGGACTCGCCGATAGTTTAGCAGGACTCTTTCCTGCTTTGAAAGCAAACGTGGCAAGTGAAACCTCCGCAGAAAGTAGTGAAGGGATGATTCAAGCATTGCGGATACTTCTTGAAGGAATGAAAGGGGCTCTTGCCCCGAGCATTTTCGGGATATTTTTCACTATTTTAGGCGTTATTCTTTACGGTGCTTATTTACAGTTTGCGTGCCATCCTATCAAAGCAGTTCTGGAAAGGTTGACCCTAACCGTATGGGTTCCGCAACTCTATCCAACCACCTCTCAAAAACTTATCCAAACGCTCCAAGAAAGTGAAGCGCAGATGCGGAGCGGATATCAAACAGCAGTCCGGATTGATGAATTAGTCGAAACTGTCCAAACGAATGTTAATGAATTTAACACAAGCCTCACACAAGCTAAAAGTATCACACAACCGTTATCGGATTCGGGTAAGCAAATCAACGATGCAGCGTCAGCAATTAGCACTGCTGCTGCTGAGCTTAACAAAGGTTTTACGAAAAGTCTCAACGAATTTTCGGAGGTCCTCGACAAAGGTTTTTTAGAAAGGCTTAACAAATTTTCAGGGGAATTTGCATCAAGCGTTAACAAGTTAGCCGGTTTTCAGGATGATATTCGTAACCTTTACCAACAATTCCAAGAGTCAGCAAATCAAAGATTAGACCAACACTCTGAAAAAGTAAACGAGCAGAATCAAAATCTTATCAAAGTTCTAAATGCTCTAAATAGTTATGAACAGGCCTCCATTAATTCTCGCAAGCAAATTAACGAAAAACTACAGGTATTTATTGATAGAGCGACCGAGACGAACACAAGTATATACACAGAAAATCGCGAGTGGTTTGAAAAAGTAGATGAGACTAACAAACAGCAATTTTTAGCCATGCAAAGCCAGTTAAAAACAGAACTCGAGAATGTTCAACAGACATTAGAAGACCGATTAAAGGACCTTACGGAGAAATTAGACAAGAATCTCGGAAATGTTCAACAAGGCTTGAATGATGGATTGACGACACTAAATAATCGGTTGGAGAATTTTGATACGCCTCTTAAACAAACTGTTGAAGCAATTAAGGGAGTCTTTGATAATCGGTTAGAGACTCTGAATGAGCGATTAAAAAGATTCCATGAACCCATACAACAATCAGCAGCTCAAATGAGAGACACGTATACCAGTTCAATCAAGGATATGAAAGAGATCGTTGGCAATCTACAGGAAGAGATAAATGAACAGAACAAAAAGTATGAGGAACAACTCACCGGAGTCCAAGTTCTAAATCAAGACCTTGTAAACTTGTTAAACCAATTAGATACGCGGTTGGGGAATTTCGGTAAGCCTCTCAGAGAAACTGTCGGAGAGATTAAAGACACTTTCGATGTTCAGCTAACAACTCTTAACGAGCGATTGGAAAAATTTGATGAACCGATTCAGGGTGCTGCAGAACAAATGAGAGACACGTACGCCGATTCAGTTACATATATGCGAGGGATTGTTGGTGATCTGCAGAGGAAAATAAATGAACAAAATCAAAAATATGGGGAGCAACTCACCGGAGTCAAAGATTTAAATGAACGAGTTGAAGGTTTGCTGACCCAATTAGATGACAGCAGTAGAAATCAGAAACACGCGGTTGATGCTCTTAGTACGAATATCGGCAGCCTGACAACAGATGTTCAAAATCTTGATACTGCAATTAATGCCTTAACATCGGATTCAGGGAATCTCGCACAGTCTCTTGAAGCCATTAAGGGGCATACTGAAAAATTAGGCACAGCCTCACAACAATTCGTAAAAAAAATAGAACAAGCCGATATTACCCCACTGAATGCCAATATAGAGAAACTCAATACGACTATCGGAGAGATTTCTCAGAACTCTCAAGATTTAGCAAATGTTATCAAGGTGTTAGCAAAACAAAAATGGTGGAAGCGTTTTTTTAAATAGTTTGGTATTGGACGAGGAAACCTCGTACGACCAGTGTCTCTTAAAATTCAAGGCAGATAAAGCACTCAGAATAATATCTATGGAAGATAATACATTAGATTTCAATTTTTGGCCATCCTTTTCGGACTTAATGCTGATACTCGTTTTAATACTGGTGATCGTTGTTTTCACTGTGATTGCCGCATTTTCCATCGGAACAGACGATCTGAGAGCAAAAGTACAAGAAGCTGAAAAAGAGATGGCTAAAGTTAAAAAAGAAGAGAAAGAGATAGCCGAAGCCCTCGCGAAAGTTGAAGAAAAACAGGAAACGTTAATCGAAGCGATTGCTGCAGCGTACAACGTTCGATGGGAAGATATCGAGAAATGGAAAGATGAAGAAAGCAAGACCAATTTTTTCGAGATTCCAATCTACCTTGAAAACGGAGAATACACAGAAATTCATATCCAAAACGAGCAGAAACTCCAACGTTATAGTTTCAGCGACCGTATTCTGTTTAGACGAAATAAATATGATCTGAACGAAGAAGGAAAGAGGACACTTCGGATTGTTGGTCAGGAAATAGGAGAGAATTTAAAGGACATCACGGAGATACAGATTCAAGGGCATGCAGACCCTGACCGTCCGGCTGGTGACTATTTTTTTAACTTACATCTCGCAGCATCGCGTGCCATTGAGGTCTATAAATTTTTACAACGCAGCATTGGAATAGATCTGGCGAGGCACCTTATGTCAGCAACCTCTTTCGGTGAGTACAAACCTGTTCAACGTTCAACTGATGATAGCACTTATAACCGACAGAAACTCAGGCAGCATAATAGGACTCGTGCGTTAAAACAGAAAAACCGCCGCATTGAAATTCTGCTATTTTATCGGCTTGAGCAAGCAGAAGAGTAGAGGGATAGTTCGCTATGTACATAAGACTGCTTATCGCCCTGTTTCTGGGCAGCCTGCTTATCACTGCAAACGGTACTGCGGAAGGTGCGCTCAGCGGCGTTCGGATCATAGAAGGAATTGTCCAGCAGCGTCCACCGAATACCCGACAGACACTTGGAAAACGGTACGTCTGGAATTTTAAGGGAAAATCTTACACCGCGCTCATGACAATCGACATCGAAAAGTATAATTCCTATGACGGTAAAGAACGCTACGATATTCCGCAATTGGTCGAAGAAGGCAGAACAACGCTCGGAAACCTCACGCGTGAGTTTCAGAATATGTTCAGGCAGCGTCGTGAGTGGTCTAAACAGGATCGCGTGGACTTCGTGCTCAGTTTCGTTCAATCCTTACCCTATACACACGACGACGTGACCACAGGATATGACGAATTTAGGCGTTACGCGATTGAGACGTTGATTGAGGGTGGTGGTGATTGCGAAGATACGACTATCTTGGTTGCTACTATCTTGCGAGGTTTAGGTGAAAAAACAGCACTCATTTTCACACCCGGACACATTGCGCTGGGGGTCAGTGGCGATTTTACGGGAGCCTCGGTCACCCACGGTGGTACAACCTATTACTACTGTGAGACAACTGGAACAGGATGGGGCGTTGGTGTTCTGCCGCCTTCCTTCGGCACACAGGTGGAAGCGGTTGTGCCTTTAGCACCTTCTAAAATAGATCCTGCACCGAAACCCAACAAAATAATAACTCCCGAACCTACGCCTCGCAAACCGTCTCCGGAAATAACAACACCGACACCACAAACGCCCCCAATTAAGACAACACCTGAAGCCTCCAAATCCGAAACCCAAGCTGGTACTAAGTCAAAGAGTCGCCTCGGTACTGCGATTGTTATCCTTTTTATCCTCATCGGTCTTGGTATTTCCACTGTTTATTTTCTGCACCGAGCCTTTAAAGAACAACGCGAATACTAACAAAATGATGGGATCGTAATGGAGTTCTCTATATGCCATATTTATTATCAAACTCACGTTATTTAGTAATTGCCTTTCTATCTCTGATTTTTTTCGGTTGTGAAACGTCATCTATGAAAAAGGGTGCCGAAAGTAAGAAAATCAAATCACAACCAGAATTTCAACTGGCTATAGCTGAAGAATCAGAAAGAAAACTACCATCCGAGGCTTATATTAATTCGCTACCAGCATTCAGGTTAGCTGTTCTGGAACAAATTCTACCAATGCTTCATACGGGTATTACGTCTAAAATGACTCAAGGACACTACGATTACATAGAAGCCCTTACAAGCATTCTCGTTACGCTTGCAAGTTATTATTCTCCAGAACACTTTGAAGATCAAACACCGCAAGAGTTTATTTCTGATATAATAAAGTGTCGTTTCCGTTGGTATTATGCTATTGTTGAACCGGAGGGCCCAGGAACACGTGGAACAATTGCTAGAGGGTTGATACCTGCCCATGTAGCATCTGACATGGAAATAATGGTTGAAGACATGGTTTTTTCACTTGTAGGCTTAAATGATAGTTTTGACTTTGACGCGTGGCGAAAATCCTGGCGTAGTAATCTCCATGAGGGCGATGAGTAAATGCCAGAGAATCGTCCTCCATTGTGGGTGTGTAAAGTTTTTGGCAACGTATTGATTTTTTAAGAGGATGTTTTTTACATAGCACTCCGCTGGAGTGCAGCCACTTGCAGTACATTTTTCTATAGACATATTGCTCCGCTGGAGCAAAGAGCGCTCTTGACAGGTGAAAAATATCCTCACGCCAGAGGCGTGATATGTCTATAGAACTTACAATGTCAAAAACCCTGCACTCCAGCGGAGTGCTATGTCTTGGATTAGGTTTCCGATATGGAAACGCTGCCAAAATATTTACACACCCCTCCATTGTGGAAAATTTGACTTTTCGCAGTGGGTATGGTATACTTTAACGTGGCAATTGTCTAAAGTACACGAGCAGAATGAACATGAAAATCGCTAAAAATCTGACAGACCTCATCGGGAATACACCGACGATTCGCTTGAACGCCTTGCCCGGTAAGGATGATGCGACAATCTTCGCAAAGTTGGAGGCTTACAACCCCGGCGGCAGTATCAAGGACCGAATCAGCTATGCAATGATCGTCGATGCTGAAGAACGCGGTATCCTCAGAAAAGGGGATACGATCGTGGAGCCGACCGCTGGTAATACGGGGTTGGGACTCTCTATTGTCGGGATCGCGAGAGGCTATCCTGTTACTTTAACGATGCCAGAAAATGTGAGCCGCGAGAAATATGAACTCCTCTCCGCTTTCGGTGCAAAAATTGTGCTGACCCCAGAACACGGCGGTATGGCGAGCGCGATCTGGGAGGCGGAGACAATCGTCCGACAGAACCCGCGGCACTATATGCCGAACCAGTTTACGAACCCCGCAAACCCCGAAATCCATCGGCGTACGACAGCCGTAGAAATCCTCAAGGCGATCGGCACCGATATCGATTTTTGTGTTATAGGGGTCGGCACAGGCGGGACTTTAACAGGTGTCGGCGAGGTACTAAAAGCAGAATGCGCGAATGTGAAAGTCGTTGCTGTGGAACCGCGTGTTTCAGCGGTGCTTTCCGGCGGTAAACCCGGTCCAACCCGAATCGATGGACTCGGCGCTGGGATGGTGCCTGAAGTGCTGAATGTAGATGTTATCGACGAGATCATCACTGTCTCCGAGAAAGAGGCGTATGAGATGATGAAGACTATTTCGAGGACCGAAGGGTTGTTGGTCGGGATGTCGTCTGGCGCGAATGTCTATGCAGCGTTAGAGGTTGCGAAGGCACAGGGACCCGATAAAACCGTTGTTACGATTCTCCCAGATACCGGAGAACGCTATTTCAGTTTGAGTCGTTATTTTGAAATCGAATCGGACATTATGGACACACTTCCATAAACTTCTTGTAACCAAGGGAACACCATCAAAAATTGAAGTACGCAGTCGATCAAACGCTCTGCCAAGAAATTTTGTTGACGGAGACACCCCAAGAAATTCTTTTCTCCCTCTTTAAGCGGTTCAAAGAACGCGCCGCGATTGTCACCAGTGGGCAACTTTCGGGGATGGTGCTGATTCACTTGGCGGCTGAAAACGGGTTGCCGTTCCGGGTCTGTACGCTTGACACACTTCGCCTTTTCCCAGAAACATACACCTTCCTTGAGCAGGTGGAATCGCGCTACGGCATTAAGATCGAACAGGTTCAACCGGATCCCGAAGAAGTTCAAGAGATGGTCGCACAACACGGCGAATACCTGTTTTTCGACAGTCCGTCGAAGCAGGAATACTGTTGTAATATCCGGAAAGTGCGTCCGATGCAACGACTCCTCGAAACATTAGATGTCTGGATAACCGGTTTACGTCGTGATCAGTCGGAGACGCGGCAGCAGCTCCGAAAAGCAGAGATTATCTCATCTGTGACGCATCCGGTGCTGAAGACGAACCCGCTTATCCAGTGGAGCACGGATGATGTCTGGGAGTTTGTCCGTAAAAACGAGATTCCTGTGAACCCGCTGCTTGAAGCGGATTCCCAAGGTCACTACTATGAATCTATTGGATGTATCATCTGCACAACACCGATAAAGCCGGGTGAACCGAAACGCGCGGGACGGTGGCGTTGGCAGAACGGCGCATCCGCATCAGAAAACGCAGATACCGAAGAAAATAATAAAGAGTGTGGATTACATTATTCGATTTAATGGTTATAGGTTATAAGTTATAAGTTATAAGTTAAGAGGGTTCTTGGAACAGTTCCGTTCTCTGTGACGGTTTCCATAGGAACTTTTTTAACTGTTAACTGAAAGGTTTTTCGTAGAAAAACCGTACTGACAACTGGTAACTGATAAAAAAAGGAGAAAAATTATATTATGGCTGTAATAGTTCGTATTCCGACCCCGCTGAGACGTTTGACGCAGAACTTGGCGGAAGTTGAAACAGAAGGTGCCAACATTGAAGGCATTATTGAGAACCTCGAAGCGAATTATCCGGGGATGAAAGAGCGTCTCTGTGATGAAGGCGGGAATATCCGCCGGTTTGTCAACATCTATCTTAACGATGAAGACATCCGTTTCCTCGAGGGAAAAGAGACCGCTGTCGCAGACGGTGCTGAAATCTCTATCATTCCTGCAATCGCTGGTGGACGTAATCAATCTTAATCGTTATTGTTGTCGGTTATCGATTATCGGAAACCTTGTAGGGACGAGGTAACCTTGAAGAAACACCCAAGCAAAAACCCCCTACGATGGTTGATATCCAATGCTAACTTTTCAACCAGCAACCCTCAACGAGATTTGTGAGCATGCGAAATCGGCGTTTCCGGATGAATGCTGCGGTGCCATCTTGGGTGATGGGGTTCAAGAATCTGTCTGGAAATGCCGGAACATACAGAACGAACTGCATCAGGAAGACCCAGACACGTATCCGCGCGATGCTCGCACGGCTTATGTGATACACCCGGACGATTTATTTAAGGTTACCAAAGCGTCTGAGACCCAACAGATTAAGGCGTTTTATCATTCACATCCGAACCACGAAGCCTATTTCTCGGAAAAAGACAAAGCAGATGCGACGATGTGGGATGAACCCACTTACCCGGGTACAACCTATTTGGTTATCTCTGTCTACGGGACTGAGGTCCGCGCCGTGAAGGCTTTTGCGTGGGACGAAACGTCAAAGGATTTTGTTGAGGTTGAGGGACCCCTTGTGAACACCTAACACGGTAGCGCGTTTTTTTTCGATCTTCAAATTGTGCTATCAAAGCGCACAACGGTTTTGTGTGCTACATTGAGGCAAAAACCATGCAACGCTGGCGAGCCTATCTTGCGCAATTTATGCCGGACATCCGCGTTGTCAAGGCACCCGCACTCAGACCCTACGTTGGACTTCTCACCTTCTCCGCTGCGTCCCTTGCGATTGCGATAGGGATGACCCTCCAAAAATATACTGTTTTTGAATACCACTCAAGTTCCGGTGTCGTCGGTTGGCTCAGCGTTAACGCGTATCCGAAACAGCAGGAGTACTTCTACTATCTGCTGGCACTGCTCGGTATCCCGATAACGATATGGCTCTATTGGTTCGGATGGTGGACCTACTCGCGGTGGTGCGCCAAACGAACGGCACAACCCATCGCGCGTGTGCTTAAAATGAACGCCTTGGCATCCATACCGTTATGGCTCTGTTGGTTACAGGTCTACTCTATCGGTCAGAACATCTTGATGGGATTGGTCTTGCCGATTGTTTTGTCGGTACTGCTGAAGTTCGGGCTCCTGTATAGGCGATACTTTCCGGGACTCTGGACGCCAAAGGAAGAAGTTGAAAACCTTGACAGCGAAGAACCTGAAGAAACCACATCTGATGGCTATAGGACCCCGAAGTTCTGGCGTGTTGCCCTCGAATACATCGCCCTTCCGATTTTTATCTATCTCCTGACCTACTCTGGGAATATCCACGGTAATATAGACCTCTTCCATGAGGGTGAACGCCTTGCGCCGCTCAATGAGATGATCCGCGGGGGTGTCCCGTTTCGGGATATCTATGTCCAGCACGGACTCTTCCAAAACGCCTACTTGGCGTGGGTCGGCGGTCAAATGTTTGAGCCGACGCTGTTCGGTTTGCGTACAATGGAGCGTGTCCTGAATCCGCTCGGTTATGTCGCGCTCTATCTGCTCGGTTTACAGGTTTTTCGAGGTCGATTCCTGACCGCCTTCTTATGCGTGCTGATCGCCTCTGGGACAGAGTTCTCTGTATCCGCACGGCATAGCCTCGGTTTAATCAGTTTCGCCTTCGCCGCTCATTTCCTGACACTTCTGCAAGTTAAGTTAAAGATCAGCGGTTTCTCGTGGAAACTTCTCTTCAGCGGGATTTTCACGAGTTTAGCCTTCTGGTATAGCACTGAAATCGGGTTATATTCTTTAGGTGCGATCGGACTGTTTCTGCTTATATATGCCTTGCTCGAAAATAGCATTGGTGCAGAAAACGAACAGGCGCGAAAAAAGGGTGTGAAGAAACGGCTATTTCCGGTCATCAGTTATAGTTGTGGCGTGCTGTTAGGTTTCCTGCCGGTGGGGTTATATTTCCTATCTCACGGTGCCTTGGACGATGCGATCTGGAATTCCTATATCCAGTGTCGCTATCAACTGGCGACGTGGGGACTCGCTTTTCCGTCTCTGTCGGGAACCCTAACGTTATTATCGTCGGAAGGGTGGTCTGCTTTCATCTTCAGCAAAGGGTTTCGGTGGTATCTACCGATCTGTATCTTTCTGATTGTCGCGGGTTACTTGACCTACCGCGGGTTATCCCGTACGCACTCCGCCAATACGATGAAACTTCTCCTCTTACTCCTCGGTGGCGTTGCCTTCTTCCGTACCGCCTTGGGACGTTCGGACGGCGGACACCTGAACTTCGGTGCAACTTTTTTGTGGCTGCTCTGCCTTCTTCCACTCGAAGGTGGTATTCTTAACATGTTCCGCGCCATTTTATCGTCAATCAGAGGGAGAACCGCATGGCACAACGCACTGAAGGCAGCGTGGGTGCTGATTCCGACAGTTATATTCTGCTGGTACGTTGGAGAGGTACACAACCCGATCTCAGGGTTCAATGGGAAATGGAATCGGTTACGTCAGAATCCGTTCAAGCAACGGGTTGTATCGGAGGAATTGGCGCGCGCGGGTGCGGTGGACATCCCGGACGATCAAGTTCAGCAGATCCAAAAAGTGGTCGCCTATATCCAAGAAAATACCGAACCGAACGAAAAAATCTTTGATTTCACGAGTCAGGGCGCGTACTATTTCTTCGCCGATCGACCGGGTGCTACACGATTCCACCAAGTCTCTTACGCATCGACACCTTCGATGCAGGAAGAGGTGATTGCGGCTCTTGAACGGGACAAAACACGCTTGGTGCTTTTTAAAACGGGGGGATGGTTCGATAATGTTGACGGTATCCGAGTTGAGGAACGACACGCATTGATTGCGGCATATCTACAAGAAAATTACGAACCCGCGATAAACATCAACGGCACGGAGATTTTGCTGCGAAAATAGTAACCAGTGGCCAGTAACCAGTGGCCAGTTAAGAGGCGTGTTTTTGATAGGGTGTTTCCCTGGATAACACAACATCTCTTTTCTGGTAACTGGTAACTGGGTACTGATAACTGATAACTACTCCTGCTGTGCGACAAAAATCCGATAGATGTCTTCAAAGAGTCTGACATCTGTGAGTGTATCCTCGGCTGAAGAACGGAAGGGTGCATCGTTTCGGACGTTCGCGACGAAGTATTCCGCCTCTCTGCGGTATGCCCACGTCCAACTCGGTTTCGGAATCGGGCGCGTGATTTCCTGTGCGTCGCCTGCGCGATAGATTTCGACCTCTGCCGGTGTGTTCTTCAAGAGCAACGGCGGTGCCCACGTGTGAACCCAACCGTTCTCAAAGTAGATTTGGCTATGCTCGTCCCAACGATAGTGCGAAACGTGTCCGGTTTCGAGCGTGACACGGATGCCGTCCATATCAAAGATGACGACACCGGAATATCCGTTCGCGTCTAAATCGACAGCTTTGACGGTAACTTTGTCGCCAGCATCAAGGAACCAGCGCATTAAGTTGATATTGTGTGTATACTGTTGGAGGTATCCGAGATAGGCACCGCGGTATTGCTCAGGTATCCATTCTGGGGTTTTGACAGGCGCGGTCGGTCTCGGTTCGTCCGTGCCGTCCATGTGGGTATCGAGATTGCAGACCCAATCGCCACCAAACCCGTGGTTTCTGGCGTAGGTCAAACGTCCGAGTTCGTCGGTCTCTCGGAATCGCGCGACGCGCGCTTTGACGATCTCGTTTCCGGCATCGTAGCGTTTCATGTAACCGACCATCAACTTCTTACCGGATTTCTGTGATGCTGCCACGATCGCTTCTGCTTGTTCAGTGGAGACAGCCATCGGTTTCTCCATGAAAACATGTTTACCTGCTGAAAGCAGGTCCTTGGCGATTTCGCCCTGTAAGGCGAAGTCGGCGGAGACTGCAACGGCTTCGATATCATCATTCTGCGCGAGTTCGGCGTGGTCGCGGTAAAGTTGGGGGATACCGAAACGGGTCTGGACTGTTTTGCCGAGTTCGGAGCGTACCTCTGCGAGTCCGATGAGTTCACAGTCGGGGACACTCATAAAATTCGGGATATGGACTTTTTGTGCCATGAACCCGCAGCCGATATAACCGAGTCGAACTTTTTCCATTTTTTTAATTTTCCTTGCGGTCTTTTTAATTTTCCTTGCGGTTCGATTAGGTGGGTTGTTCCAAAAACGATCCTTGCCGTATATCCAGCGCGCCCGCTGGTTGCGCTTACCTATTCTGTCCCAAGACTGCAGCCAGGGCCATTCAATTGTACCTATTCACTTTATATATATGGATACGTCTTCCTCTGTAGGAGCGAGCTGCGCTCGCGATCTTTCCTAAGAACGGGCACATATGTAAAGCAAAACCATGATCCAAATCGTACAATTGAATAC
>JAJDXV010000076.1 GCA_022823085.1 Candidatus Poribacteria bacterium | reverse complement strand
TTGCTCCGACTTGATCGGAGAACCAACGCCAAGTGGTTGGAGATGGCTCCATAGCGAGAAACTGCAGATGGCAGTCGCGCTAAACCCTAATATCTTGGACAGAGAAGAATCTCCGTCCTTTAGGGCGGAGAGCGGTCAATAAGGGAAAAACGCTCAAATAGGCATCAAAACAAATACAAGAGAGTTGGAGATGTGATTTGGGGTTTAGGAGCACTTAAGGCTGGCAAAACAAGCTGGCACGATCCCTATCACAAGGCTGCTGGTCTATCTGAACTGAACTTACGCAGGATTAAAGCATCAAAGCAGGGCGGTACTTGGAGAGACTGGCCCGACGAACTTGTCGCCCGATGTCACAAACAGGAAAGCGGCAACAGTTATTCATCTATTTATGGAAGAATGATATGGCGTGCCCCAGCTCCGACAATCACAACCCAGTGTTGTGGCTTTGGAAATGGTAGATTCGGGCATCCTGAACAGGATCGAGCAATTTCGTTAAGAGAGGCTGCACGGATCCAAACATTTCCAGATGACTATGAATTTGTTCACCCAGACGAACCACATTCTATCACAACTATTAGTCGGTTCATCGGAAATGCAGTGCCTGTTAAACTTGCCCGAGTTATTGCAAAGAGCATCAAACTCCATCTTCAAAACGTCCCTTAGCGAATGTAAAGGATAAAAACCATGCCTACACTTCCTTTTACAATTGATGCTGAACTCCTAAGAGAACTTGGCGAAAGACTTGTTGGTAAACCTCATATAGCGTTGGCTGAGTTGATTAAGAATAGTTACGATGCTGATGCAACAGAAGTAACAATTAAGTTTTTGCCAAATGCAGACCGTATTGAAATTATAGACAATGGTCACGGTATGACTTTTGAAGAGTTTAAAAACTTTTGGATGCGGATTGGGACAACCCATAAAAAGGAGAAAAGACAATCCAAAAACTTAGAACGGCCAATGACAGGTTCAAAAGGGGTCGGGCGGTTGGCGGTTCAATTTCTCGCTGGGAGTCTAACGATTCAAACAGTTTCAGAAGATGAAAGCCGTAAATGGCTCAAAGCCCAAGTTGATTGGGAAAGAGCTATGAAAGTTAAAGAACTTACAGAAGTGGAGGTTTCTTACAACGAGTATGACCGTGATTTATCGTCGCCACCCTTTCCACAAGGCACGATGATTTTCTTGAATGGCCTTAAAGATGAGTGGAATGAGGATTCAATTAGCAATTTGGCTTCAGAAGTCTGGTGGCTCCAACCGCCTTTCCGTTCCTCTCCGTCTGCGGACGATTCAAAAGATCTTTTTAAGATACACTTCCAATCAACGCACCGAGACTATACAACGACATTTGTGAAACAGATGAATGCAATAAAGAGCATTTGGATTGCTCGCCTTGTTGGAGTGCTCAACAATGGGAAAGTAACGTTTTCTTTGCAATTTGTGGGTGAGCAACCAATCGTTCATAAATATAAAATTGCGGACTTTATCCATAATAATGGGGGATTCAGAAAAACGAAGAACCTCAATAGTTGTCGTTTTGAGATTCGAATCTATAACTTATCAGGCAGGCAAAAATTTGGAATCAAGGTCAGTGAAGCGCGGGAATATTTCAGGAACCATGGTGGTGTCCATGTTTATGATGGAGGTTTTCGCCTACCTTATTACGGTTTATCAGAGAGTGACTGGCTGAAGCTTGAGTATGACCATTCGCATCGACAAAATGTTTCCAAACTCCTTCCAGAGGAAATCCAAGTCTTCAGAGCCTTAAACGATTTACCAACCCTTGGACGTGTACTTGGATTTGTTGATGTCAACACTTCCAATGAACCGAATCTCAAAATTATGATCACGCGTGATCGTTTAGCCGAGACAATCGCTTATGAAGATCTTGTGAAGACAATTCGTTACGCACTTGATTGGTATGCTAACGAATCTGCTCGGCGAAAGATTCAAGAAAAAGAAGTATCACCTGAACCTGCATCATTAAAATTCGAGCGTGTTGAACAAGTGTTAGAAGAGTACGAACCTGAAATTCCTAAAAAAGTCTATCAAAAAATTTATAAAAAAGTCCAAGAAGCGACAATAGCAGCAAAGAAAGATCAGGAGCTTGCTCTTGAACAAATGGGCCTTTTCGCTCCACTTGCCACAGCTGGTATCTCTGCGTTGTCTTATCAGCATGAATTGAAAAAGCAATTTGCCTACATTGAAGACACAATTGATAGAATGGCAAAGATTGAGACAGTAAATCCGGAACTCCAGAAAAACCTGCAATCGCTGGGTGCAGGCTTAGCATCATGGCTCAAAAGAGCAAAAGCGACGAATCTTCTGTTTGACTACATTGCCGATACCGAGAATACACTACAGCAGAACTTACGTGCAAGACCAGTGATTGAAGAAATTACCGATCAAACAAGTTTCTTGGCAAGGGGTACTGAGATTGATTATAGTCAAATTGATGACCGCTTACGTCTTCCTAAGGCTTCATTCGCTGAATGGGGTGCCATCTTTCAAAACGTTTTCATCAATGCTTTCACTGCAATGCTTGATTCGCCTAAACGCCAGTTACACATCAGTTTTCGTCCCCATGAAAAATTCCAAGAAATTCTCATTCAGGATACTGGACATGGAATTAACCTCAGAGATGCAGACAAGTTTTTTGAACCCTTTCAGAGGGCATCAAAGGTATCAGCTGAAAGAAAAGCTCTTGGCTACGGTGGCACCGGACTTGGACTTACGATCGTTCGGCTGCTTGCAAATAATATTGGATGTCGCGTTCAATTTGTTGAGCCAGAACGCGGATTTAAAACTGCATTCTCAATTCGGTGGAGGAAAGACAAGTGAGTAAGAAAAATCCTACAATTCTGATATACGATGATGAACAGGGACGTCCAGAGGAATTTGAGGAAAAATTAGACAAGGGTCTTAATCAGGCAAATCAAAGCGATAAGTTTGATATTATACTCGTAAAAGATAATGATTTTCAAAACGCAATAAAAGCGTTGGAGCAGAGGCGAGTTGAGTTTCGGAAAGGAGAAAAAGACCTTGAAAATATGCCCAAGGATGATGCAGAACAAAAGGATGATGCGGAACAAATTGATAACGCATCAATTTTCATCATTGATTATGATCTGTTGGATAGTCAAAAGAAAAAAAAGAAAGGGGGAGAAGAAAAAACGAAGGAATTCTTTACGGGATCTTTAACCGGTGAAATCGTCGCTTATCTTGTTCGATGCTTTTCAAAATGCAAGTTGATTGTTGGGTTGAACCAGTATGGTAGTAATCCTTTTGATTTGACGCTGAAAGGCGATCTGGATTCATTCGCGGATTTGAATTTAGGAGAAGACCAGTTAGACAACCCTAATCTCTGGAAAGGCGATTGGAAGGATTCCGAACAAGAGTTCAGACCTTGGAACTGGCCGAATTTATGTAATTTGCTCCGTGACTTTGACGAAAGGGTAGAGGATGTCCAAAGAAAGCTAGATACATCCATTAGCGAATTTCTCGGTTTTGACAAAGAATTGTTTGAACTACTCCCTCGGGAGATTGTTCAATTTATCTGGAAAGACAAAGAAAAAGAACATTTTCAAACTACGTTTCGGGAGTTTATAACAAAATCTGGAAACGGGTTGAGACTTAAAGATGCAAAAGATTTAGACAGTGACATTAATAATCACGTTTTAGCCAGAGTTGGTGCCGCTAGAATATCAAAATGGTTGGAGCATCTTGTTCTGCCGGAGCAAGACATCTTGGTAGATGCCCCACATTTGATTTCAAGGTACCCAAGTTTAATTACTGGTGACAAAACGCAAATCGAAACTTGGAATAGAATAGCACAATTGGTAAGTTACAATGAATTAGAACTTAATGCGAACTTGCTAAAAAATTATCAATTTCCAAGAGATCACTGGATTTCCCGGCCTGTCTGGTTTTGGGATAAATTGCGCGAATGTGAACACATTAGAGAGATAATAGAGCCTTGGTTGACTGTAAAACCGGATTGGGTATTTTGTGAAGATACTTCTTATTTCTATAATCGAGAAGATTGTAAAGAGTTTCTTGCTGATACTGCCTCTCCATTCACTCAAAGGTTTGTAAGATATTTTGATGAAGTTGATTACCGCCCTCGAGTCCGATTTTCAATGTGAATTTTTTATACAAAGATACAATGCAGAAAGTTATTACCACCTTGAAAGATATTCTCACACCACTATGTAAAAGTCAAAAGGATATATGGGCTAACGAAGATTGGCAGCATATATTCGCGGAGTGGCCTCCTTTGGCATGTGAAGATATTGAGGTGTTGTTTAGGCAAGCGAGAACGAAGTGTGAACCTATTGAGATGGATTTTTCAGAATCTGAACGCGGAAAAGTGATATACTTACCACCACTGGAAAAAGACCCCGACTGCATACCAATCTTATCTCTATATTTCAAGTTAAAAGAAAATCAAAGTATCGCAAAACTCAGAGTTTTGTTAATTCGTCTTGATGAGAATCGCAAACCTCATGGAATTTATGGGATTGGATTTCGCATGGAAACACCTGAAAAAATAAATCAGAATATAAGCCTGTCCACTAATGATCAGGACACAGATACAACTAATAGTGGTGGATGTCACGATTTTCACCATGCTCAACTTATACGAAAGTTTGGTCAAAAGAAACTGGATAACAAATTACAAACAGGCATACCTATTCCACAAGCCGTTGCAGAACGTTATGGGTAATCTGCTCAACCACGGCATCGCCACCTGCCAACCCGTGTGACCAATCAGTTGTGGCGGCGGTGAAGACTGTCCCGCCTTGTGTGTAGATGCCCATCGTTGCGGCACCGGTTCTCCCTCTCTCCCAGCGTTCATACCACTCACAATCATCAGGATGCCATCGGACGGGCGCGGTCGCGAGGATCGTGAAACTTTCAGGTGTGCCGTCACGATAGGTCGGTACCGGTAAACCGTTTTCAAGGGTCCACTCACACCCGTCGCATTCGTAGCCGACAATCGTATTTGCGCCACCAAAAGTGTCGTCTTGCGAGAGATTCGCCCCTTCAAAGACCCAATGCTCCGGACGATGGACTGTGTATTCGCCTGCACCATCCATAAACTGCCCGTGACTCAGATGATAACCGCCTTGAAGGAAACCGACACCTGTCAATTGGTTTTCAGGGCGATCCACCAGATAGTGGCTCCAGAGGGTGCTGAGGGTACTGTGATCATCGGTCTTGTAGACGGGATCTTGATTGTAAGTCTGTTTCCAACAGACGAGTGCCCTACCGTTATCTTCCGAACGTACCTGCCAGCAGACGGAATTCCCGCTAAAGAAGGCAGCGTTCCCACCATTGGCGATGAACGCTTCAAGATGATCGCGCATCGGGGCAGACCAATATTCATCGTGTCCGACACTCAACACAAGTTTGTAGTGTTCCAACATTTCAGGGTGGAATTCCAAATCGGAGTTCGCAGCGTAATCCAGCGTATATCCGTTCTTTTCTGCCCAGACGACAAAAGCCGCTTCCCAGTTAGCGAAAATGCCGCGAGTGGGTCGGTCAAATGAGACGCGGTTTCCTTGTATCTTACTTGCGCCGTGATATCCGTAAAGACTGAAGCCCGCCCAGTTGTTGTAAGCGTTATAGGTATTGGTAGAGAGTTGGAGCAGAATCGGCGTGTTTGCCCCCGGTTTCGCGGGACGGACAATAAAGAAAAGTGTGCTTTCGGCGGTACGATGGTTCCGATAGACAAAATCACCGCCACCGTCCGTTGCGCGGAGTGTGCCTTCATAATAACCGCTCTGCCAGGATTCAGGGACTTCAAGCCTAAAAACGGGTGACCATCCACATCCCTGCGATGACGCATCCGCGGGGATCGGTTGTGCTTCACCGGGAAGTTCCGCTTGGCTCCAGACGACTTCGCGCGTCGCCCCGATACGTGCAATCTCAAGTGAGTAGCTGCCAGCACTCGTTGAGATGTGGAATGCAATTTCCTCACCGGGGGTATAACTCAACTGATCGGTATATCCATCAATATAGAGCGGTCTGATTCGGTTTTCGGTCTGTGTTAAAGTTGCCATTGTGCGTCCTCCTTTGATATGTACGGTATCACTTTTTAGATGAAATGTCAACACTATTGAATCAGAACGACAGGGTTATTCAATTCATATCGCGAGCAAAACTCGCTCCTACAGGCGAAAAATAACCATTCTTGATTTGGATATTCGTTCTGATTGACAGAGGTGAACAGTCTTACCGAGTATCGCGAGCAAAACTCGCTCCTACAGGCGAAAAATAACTACACACATATAGGAATAAAATTGTTTGACAACATCTTGATGTGCGGGTATACTTAAACGGACTTTGGTTTAGACGCTTAACACCTATTTTCACGCATCTCACGGAAAAGGAGAAATAGCGATGGCAATCCATAAAAAAGAGGGGCATATCCCTTCTGCTCCTACAGAGGTGTCAATATTTTATCCTGAAGAAGACGGAGAGCCGATGGCAGTGAGTGATCTTCACAGACTTATCCTTTTTTGGACATTGCAAGTCATTGACGAACATTTCAAACAAGATCCGGGTGTCTACGTCTCCGGCGATATACTGCTATATTACGTAGAAGGCGACCCCCGTAAATCGGTTTCACCCGATGTGCTGGTTGCTTTCGGTTTAGGCAAGAAACGCCGACAGAACTATCTCGTCTGGGAAGAGGGCAAGGTGCCTGATTTCGTGATGGAGTTCTCCAGCAAAAATACATACCGAAACGACTTAGGGCACAAAATGGAGCTCTATGCTTCATTGGGTATCCAAGACTACTTTTTATGTGATATTGAGGGGTTGTATTTGCCAACGCCGCTGATGGCGTTTACGTTGGTTGATGGTCTCTACGTTCCGATTGCTGAAAATGTGGATGGTGGTCTGCACTCCCCTGCCCTGAATTTAGATTTCCATGTTGATGACTTGGAGGCTGATCTGTACGCTTCTGCCCTCGATTCGGGTTTTCCTGCCGGTGTTGCGGGTTTAGGTATTTACGATCCAATTGGAGAGGCTTGGCTTCAGACACCTGCCGAGTCAGCATTCGCACGCGCCGAAGTAGAAACTATCGCACGACAGCAGGAAGCTGCCCGTGCTGAGGCTGCTGAGGCACGCGCCGAAACCGCCGAGGCACGCGCCGAAACCGCTGAGGCAGAAGCTGCGCGACTCCGAGCGGAACTTGAACGTCTGCAAACACGGAGTAATTGACAGATGAGCACCAATGAAAAACAAACAGTCCCATTATCACGTGAACAGATCGAACAATGGGAAAATGATGGGTATTTATTGCTAAAAGACGTTGTCCCGGAATCTGCCATCAATGGCGTACGCGACAGTTTCGCGCATGTCGTAGATGGCATCATTCGTGAGTTGAAGAAAGATGGGATTATCGAAGATGAAGGGGTGGAACTCCCGTTTGAGACGCGGTTCGCGCAAGTCGCTGGTGAACATGCCAGCCGCTTCGGTCGTTCTTGGCGGAACCAAGTTGCGACACCTGAAGTTTTCGAGATCCATCGCGCGCCGCGCCTCGTGGATGCAATCGGTCAACTCACAGGTACAGATGTGATTGGACATCCCGTTTTTAACGCGCGTCCGAAACTCCCCGGTCAGCAGTTAACCGTAGTACCGTGGCATCAGGACAGCGGCTATTTCGGCACAGTGAGTGAAGATTCGCTCATCCCGACGGCATGGATACCGCTGGTGCCAGTAGATGAGACAAACGGCTGCTTACAGGTTGTCGCCGGTTCACATCGGTTGGGTGTGATTGATCATCGGACGGAAGAACGGGAAGGCAGGTTCCTCGAAGTCTTAGATGAACTTGTGGATGATTCTCGTATTTTCACCTGTCCTATGGAGATAGGCGACGCTTTGGTTTTCCACAATCTTACGCTTCATCGGTCGCTACCGCACACGACAAGCGAGATCGTCCGTTGGGCGATTGACATCCGCTATCTCCGGGACGGCGACCATCCAGGCACAATTTATTGGAAGGACCCCGATTTCAAGTGGGTCATCCGCAGCCAAACGCAACCCTTAACGCCCTTAGAACAGTGGCTTGAGATGTGGTAGCGAACAGGCACATCAAAAGGAGCGAATACAGGAACGAGAGTCTGTTATAGCGTATGATACGTATACCTTTTCAAACTTTACAGGACGAATTTTATCGTGTGCTCGCTTCGGTAGGTTTTACCGACGAGCGAGCCGTGTTATGTGCTCGGCTTTTTGCAGAGAACCAGCGCGATGGTGTCTACTCACACGGACTCAACCGTTTCCCTGGGTTCGTCGCAGGATTGGGGAGCAAACAGATCAATTTCCGATCGCGACCTGAAAAAACCGAGAGCTTCGGGGCGTTAGAACGCTGGGACGGTAAGATGGGAGTCGGGCTTGTCAACGCGCATATCTGCATGCACCGAGCAACAGAACTTGCCGAAGTTCACGGGATCGGGTGCGTCGGGCTCTCAAATACAAACCACTGGATGCGTGCCGGTGCTTACGCACTACATGCAGCGGAAGCCGGATATATCGGCATCTGCTGGACGAACACAACACGACTGATGCCGCCGTGGGGTTCGGCGGAAAAGATTATCGGGAACAACCCGATGGCGATTGGCATTCCGAGAAAAGACGGACACATCTTACTCGATATGGCGATGAGCCAGTATTCAAACGGAAAATTGGAAGTCCTGAAATTACAAGAAAAAGAATTACCGCTACCCGGCGGGTACGACACCAAAGGTAAACTAACCGTTGATCCGGGTGAGATTCTTGATTCTAAAAGAGCACTTCCTATCGGCTATTGGAAAGGCTCAGGATTGGCACTCGTCCTTGATACAATGGCAGCTGTTATCTCAGGTGGACAAGCGACACACCAAATCGGAAAGCAAGGATCCGAATACGCCGTTTCGCAGGTCTACATCGCTATCAACGCCACTGGATTGATGGGGCAAGCGATGTTGGATGAGACAGTGGCAGCGATTGTCAACGATTTCCATACAGCCACCCCTTTAGATGAAAATGAGAAGGTACGGTATCCCGGGGAAGGTATGCTGCGGATACGGCAAGAAAGTCTCGAAAAAGGGGTCCTTGTGGACGAGACGCAGTGGCGGGCATTGCTTGAAATGAATAAAACAAGCACAAACTAAATTTGGGGTGAATTGATGACGTTACAAGTAGGGATTGTCGGTTGCGGTGGGATTAGTCGGAGCCATGCCGCCGCGCACGCGAATCTTGAAGGTATTGACCTCGTTGCGATGTGCGACATCAATCGCGATGCCCTCAACAATCGTGCCGATGAATACAGTGTTTCAAAACGATATACCGACTATGAGGAGATGTTTGCGTGGGAGGCACTGGATCTTGTGAGTGTGTGTACACATGCCCCGTTACACGCACCGATAGCGATCGCCGCCGCGAAAGCGGGGGTCCATGTCTTATCTGAAAAGCCGTTATCTGTCGATTTAGAGACGGCAGATGAGATGCTCGCGACGTGTCAAGCATCAGGAGTTCACTTAGCGGTGAGTCATCAATTCCGATTCACGCCGCTTTTTCGACACGCGAAAGCCTTGATTGATGCAGGCAAAATCGGTGAACTCCGTTCAATCCGAGAAGTTGGCAAAGGACGGGAAGCAGGTTTCGAGTTGATGGAGATGGGGGTACACTATTTTGATGAGATGGACTTCTTCTTGGATGGTATCTCTTGGATTCAAGCGCATATTACGTATCAAGGGCACGATGTGACGGAAGCCGACATTATGCACAGCAGCGAACTGTGCAAAACCGACCGGCGCGATAACGGTATTGTCGCTGGCGATACGATGCTTGTACATGTCGGCGGTGCGCAAGGTGCTTACGGTGTTATGGAACTTTACTGCCGTGAACCGAGACACGGTTGGATGATGGGACCCCATCTGCTGGGTTCAGATGGGCAGCTCATGATTAAACCGAACCCAGACACAGGCGTAGATGAGATGTGGTACTGTCCGTTTGATGTTTCGTTTGCAGCCCATACACCGGAATGGGAACGGATAGAACTTGACCCATCGGCATTTCTTATCTCAGGAAAAGCGTGGCAGTCTCGCCACACGATATGGAGTGCGAAAAATATACGAGACGCAATTCTTAACGGTAATCAACCTGAACTCGGCGGGCGTAAAGCACTCACATCGCTTGAGTGTGTGAGCGCGACTTATGTCTCTCATTTCAGCGGCGGGAGAGTGAAATTGCCGCTGGAGGAGCGGAGCCATCCGCTTGTAATGTCATAGCAGGCTTCCCCTTATTCGAGCAACGGATGGGGTATCGGCGTTGCAAATTACGCCGAAAATGCCTTAAAAAGGAGCAAAATTTAGATGAAACTTGCGTTCTTTAACGACTACCAACTCGGTGTAATCACAGAAGGCGGTGTTGTTGACATCAGCGACGCACTGAGCGGTATTTCGTATCACACGCCACAAGAGCTGATACGCATGGTGATTGAGGACTTTGACAACCTACGTCCGGCGATAACGGATGCAGCTGAAAATGGTCCTGCGACTGCTTTGGACAGTGTCAACTTCAAAGCACCGCTACCGCGCCCAGGTCAACTCGTGTGTCTTGCTGGTAATTACATTGAACCAGACAGTCCGTCCCGCGGTGAATTCAACGCATTTCTGAAGTCGCCAACCGGTATCATCTCTACAAAAGAGACGGTTCAACTTCCTGAAGCAGATGTGACTGTGTTCCATTTTGAACCTGAATTAGCGATCGTTATCGGTAAAACAGCAAAACACCTCTCTGAAGAGAATGCGTTGGACTGTGTGTTCGGTTACACGCAATTTATTGACGTATCGGCGCGGGGTCTACCCGGTGGCTTCTTCTTAGGAAAAAGTTGGCATACATTTGCACCGATGGGACCGGCACTTGTTACCGCTGACGAAGTTGCTGATGGGAACGCGCTCGGTGTCCAACTCTGGATTAACGACGGTCTGCAACACGATTTCTCGACCAATTCCATGGCACGTTTTATTCCGGAACTGCTTGCTGAGGTAACCAACGTTCTAACACTGGAACCTGGAGATGTTGTATCCACAGGAACACACCACGAAGCACTCACCGCGGTTGGCGACGGTGATACAGTCCGGTTGTCCATAGAAGGCTTCGGTCCTGAATTGGCGGTTTCTGTTCAAGACCCATTAAAGCGGACGAGTTGGCGCGGTTAACAATTTGTGGGATGCAGGTGAAAGAAAAAAGTGTTGACAACGCCCTCTAATTATGTGTATAATAATTTAAGGTTTAATTTAGAGGTTCCCTTCTAATCCACAATATCCTATATAGAGTACGTTTTGGAAACCAGCGAGCTGTGCCACTGCCTTATAGCATAACACGTTTTAGGAACCAGCGAGCTGCGCCAAAACCGCGGTACAGAATGAGACTTTTTGACGATAAGGAGACTGAATTAATGCAAAAACCCAGAAACATAGCGGTACTGGCTGCCCTCACGATTGTCTGCGCGTGGATGGCGGGTTGTGCTGGCTGTAATCCGGAACCGGTACCAACGGGAATGAATCCGACGCAAGGTCCCGAAACCGGCGGAACAACCGTTCAAATTAGCGGCGAAAAATTTGATATGAAAAACGGTGTAACCGTGACGTTCGGTGGGAAAAATGCACAAAGTGTAACCGTTCCGAGTGAGACCCAAATTACAGCAGTAACGCCAGCCGGTATGGCAGGACAATCTGTCAGTGTCGTTGTTACCAATAACGGAAAACCTGAAATCCCTGTCACACTTTCGCAACAGTTTACCTACACCGACGCGACACCGCCAACTGTGACGATGAACGAACCGGCTGATGGGACAGTCATCTCTGAATACGAAGATTCCCTTAATGTGATGAACAGCGTGTCTGTTTCGTTTAGTGAAGCGATCAATAGCGATAGCGTCTCTGTCAGTGTCGCAGTTGCGAAAACGGAAGATTCGATGAGCGAACCGATGGAAGCGACGCTGGCGGGTACAGTGAGCGGAAGCGGTGATTCTGTGACCTTCACATCCGATATGCCGATGCGTGCAGGACGTATGTATACCGTCACTGTCTCCGGTGCCGCGGACATGGCTGGCAATGTGCTTGTGAACCCGCACAGCTTCAGTTTCAGCATAACCAGTCCTGAGAGACTCGACAGATACCGCGTCCAGCAAGAGGACATTCAGGAAGAAAATGGTGAAGCTGCACTCAAACGCATCGCCGCACGTCCTGAAATTTTTGACAATCCAGAGATGTGGGAACGATTGGTCGCAGCGAACCAGGACGACTACATCTTTGACCGGACGAGGCTGAGTGTCGGACAACGTTTATGGATACCACGTGGCCCTGCCTGGGGCGATAAATAGCCAAAACCCAGAATCGAAAACAGAAAAGCCGTGTACACGTAACACGGCTTTTTTTATTGTCAGAAAAATGGTAGAGGAATACTATGTTTGGCACACAAAGAGATTTTGAGAATCGCCTCGTTGAATACCGCAGCAGTTTAACAGGTATTAAGCACCTGCATCGATTGAAAACACCGTCTGTTTATGCCTCGCGCCCTCAACCGAATATGCCGATCACGCTTTATACGACCACCTCTGGCGGTATCGCTTACGATTTGGTTCGTTGTTGGATGAACATAGACGGGAAAGAAACAGTGTTTGAACTTACGCCAACGGAATCCGTATGGAATACGCTCGAATGGCGATATGTTCGCCACTGGTTCGGAGCAATCCCACCACAAGCAAACGGTACAATCGTGCGCTACAAGATTGGCGGGCGCGTTATGGGGTCGGACAGATGGATCTTCGCGGATAACCAGGCACGCGTGTTATCGGAGGCAACCGAATTCGCTGTCTCGGTTGACGATTATGACCGACCCACTTGGGCACGCGATGCTGTTATTTACCACATCTTCTTGGATCGGTTCTATCCGGGAGACGGTGTACCGTGGAAAAAACCGACAAGCCTCTCCGGTTTTTTCGGCGGCACCCTGCGCGGTGTGATTCAGAAACTCGACTATATTCAATCTCTCGGATGCAACGCTATTTGGCTCTCACCACTTTTCGCGAGTCCATCGCATCACGGTTACGACGCAACAGATTACTACACCGTTGAGCCGCGGTTCGGCACCAACGCAGAACTCAAAGAATTGATTGAAAAAGCGCATGCGTCTGGGATACGGGTTATCTTGGATTTTGTCGCGAACCACTGGTCGAACAAGCACCCGACATTTCAAACGGCACAACGGGATAAGGATAGCGAATATCGGGCATGGTACACATGGCAGCGGTGGCCCGACACGTACACAAGTTTCTTTGGTGTAAAGGGGATGCCGCAACTGAACCTCAAACACAAACCGGCAAGTGACTATCTCTTAGCGAGTGCTCGGTATTGGTTAGAAAACGGCGTTGACGGTTACCGGCTCGACTATGCCCCAGGCCCCCCACAGACGTTCTGGGCAGACTTCCGCCAAGCATGTAAAGCCGTGAAACCTGAGGTCTTTCTATTCGGGGAGGTGGTCGGTCACGCGGAAGCAGTTGCGTCCTATGTTCCGCACTTTGATGGGTGTCTCGATTTTCTGTTGGCGGATGCCCTACGGCGAACTTTTGTTCTCGAAACTTTAACACTCCTGGAATTTGAGGCGTTTTTAGCAGCACACGAGGCTTACTTTTCGTCGGATTTTTTACTGCCAGCGTTTTTGGACAACCACGATATGACGCGCATCCTCTACTTAGCAGGTGAAAATAAGGCGAAGGTCAAATTAGCGGCACTGGTGCTGTTCACACTTGCTGCGCCCCCTATAATTTACAACGGCACTGAAGTCGGCATTTCACAGCGGAATCCGCTTGGGCGTTTTGAGGAAGCGCGTTTGCCGATGTTATGGGGAGATGAACAGGACAAGAATTTGCTGACCTATTTTCGCCGGTTAGGAACATTAAGAAAGCAGTTTCCGCTACTCGCTTCGGGTAAACGAGAGGTTGTCCATCTAAATGTCCAAAACGGAACCTACGCCTACCTATGCACTTTAGGAGATAAGTCTGTCTTGATCGTCCTGAACACAAGTAGACGTTCTGAAACAATCAACATACCGATTTCATCGTTTAAAACTTCTGCAAAAGACTTACTCAACGGAAACAGCGTAACGGTATCAACGGATTTAGTAAAGGTTTCACTTCCAGCACAAAGTAGCGCTTTTATTGCCTAAGATAAAAAAAGAAGAAAGGGATCGGCAACTATAGAGTATTGTTACCGGTCCCCTTCTTATAGATGTTACGAAAGGGAATTATTGCGGAGGAACACCACCATTTCCGTCACCGTTACCATTAGTACCATTACCGTTGCCATTGCCGTTTCCGTCCCCATCGCCATCGCCAGTCCCTTCAGGCATTTTTTCACCTTCAGATGTATCACCATCACCAAAGGCTGCTGCTAAAGCCTCAACATCCGCTTGGTCAATAACGCCATCACCGTTCAAGTCAAGATGCATGTTATCTGCAGTTACTGGCTGGCCTATCGCAGCGTTGGCTATGGTTAGGTCCAGAGTATTGACAACTCCATCACCGTTCAAGTCAAGATTGATATCACCTGTCATGCCATCGTCGGTCATGCCGTCATCGGTCATGCCGTCATCGGTCATACCATCGTCGGTCATACCATCGTCGGTCATGCCATCGTCGGCAGGCATATCTTCCGCAGGCATGTCATCGATTATCACTTTTTGTACCCGCTCGCAGGATACAAAGGCGACACAAGCGATCAAAATAGCAATGAGAGTTATCTGAAATTTAGCCATTATAGTTTTTCCTTCCTCTATATTTGAAGTTAAGCTGACAAAGCGTTGTCAATCTATTTAGGGGTTGTCTGAGTCGTGAAGTGATATTATACAGAAGCCGCGATAACCTTTCAAACGCGTGCTACTGCAATCTTGTTGTTAAAATGATAAAACATTTAGTAAAAAAAGTCAAAGTTATTTTTTTCAGGACGAAATTGAGTCAGACAACGATTCAGGCATTTTGAATCAATTACTTTCTTATAGTAGATCCCGTAATTACTTATACACTTGCCTCGTTATGTGAACTTGTGAATGTGTGTCTCAAGGAGGCACAGGCTAACAGCCTATGCTACAAGTGTAAACATATTTTCGGAATTTAGTATAAAACAAGAACGGATAGGTCGCCACGAAATGTGGCAACTCATCCGTTTTCTTTTAAACGTTATGTAAGCGTTATGAGATGAGGCTACTGAGCTCCAGCTCCACCGTCGCTATTACCGGCACCATTCATACCGCCAGTGTCACCGGTATCACCGGTATCCATAGAGAGCGATACGAAGACGCTATCGTTATCGGCTTGTGCGTGGCAACCGTGGCAGCCATTCCCTGCATCTTCAAGGTTAGACCCTCTGACCTGCATATACTCGGCATCTTCACTGGCACGGGCATACTTGGCATACATCCATCCATTGTGACTGGCATACATCGGGTCGTCAGATTTCATCATCATGGCGACTTTGTCGACAAACATGTTCGTCTCATCCATAATTTCCTTGACGATCATGGTCCCAGCGGGGTACATTGTCTCTTCTTTGTTTGCCATGACACCGATATCGTTGATATAGACGGTGCGTGGGGTAAAAACATCACTGCCTGGATTGTGGGCTGCACCTGTCTCAGCGGGGCTCGTAGCATCAGCCACGGAGACGGTGGGGGCGGGCAGCGCGATGTGCATCCACGACATATACATCGTCGAGTCCATCATTGGCATCATACTCATCGGCATGTCGCCAGAGGGATCCGTCATGTCATCAACAACTGTTTCCAACATCCCATGATCGCGTCCACAGGATACAAAAATGGTACAACAGGCTAATAAAATAGCAACTAAGGTTATCTGAAATCTAAGCATTATAATGCTCCTTATGTGTCATTGAAATAAAAAACAGTGAAGAGTGGTGGTTTTTCGATAAACCGATTCGCTCATCCAACTCTTCCGGTTCATGTATACACAACCTGTTTGAATAATAGGACATTTTTTTTAATTTCCTAAACTTTGGACAATACATTTTCTCCGCATCCTTATCGCAGGTATCGTCATACCATTTCTGAATAACGCCTTCTGATTCGCGAAAAATCAGTTCGTCGTCGCGCATTTGTCCGACACCATGCGGTAAATAGCCTAAAATTAAATAATCCTTAAGTTATGATACGACATATTGAAACATTAGTCAAATTAAAACTAATTAATGCCCTATATACGATTATAACTATCTATCGATTTTCAGGATTTGTGAGCGAATTTTTAGGACATAAGGATGCTTAGGTGATTCGGCGAAAGCGGCTTCAATTTCACGTCGCGCGTCGGAGGGACGATTGAGACGATAATAAACGAAGGCGAGCGTCGCACGGTGCACCGGACGTTTATCACTTGCAACAGCAGCTTCAGCAAGGGAGCGTGCCTCGGCAAGTTGTCTGTTTTCTGCTACGAGCAGAGATGCTAACGCCTCTTTCGGGAACGGTACATCCGGGGCGAGTCGGATCGCCTGCCGGAAATCGGTCTCTGCCATATCAGATGCGCCCTGTTTCTGGTAGATTTTTCCACGCCATAAATAGCCGGGTGCCCATCTCGGCTGGTGTTGTATCCCCATCGTAAACGCCTGTTCAGCAGCTGCCAAGTCGCCTGACCTCTCGTGTAAATTGGCGAGTTGTACATAGGTATCCATAAAGTCTGGATCGTGTTTGATGAGTGTCAGATAGTGTGCTGCAGCGGCTTGTTGGTCGCCGAGTTTGGTTTCAATCGTGCCGAGATGCAAAAGTGCCTGACGTGATGTCGGCTCTATCGTTAGCACACGCTGATACATCTGTTTGGCGGATCCCAATTCACCGAGTTGCATCTGAACATAAGCGTAATCTTTCAATGCGGGTGCAAACGTCGCGTCTGTTTCGAGTGCCTTTTTGAGAGGCTCCAAAGCCCGCTGGAGCTGCTGTTGCTCGATGAACCAATGCGCCTGACGGAGGTAGCGTTGGGCAAGCGTTCGGCGATAGCGCGCTTCGGCTACTTCGGCTTTTTCAACGCTACCTATATCGCGTAAGACCCGCGCGAGTGATTTGTGGAATACCGGTTCTTGTGGTGTTTGCTGGATGGCACGTTCGTAAAAATGTTTGGCGACATCGAGTTGCCCGCGCCTGAGTGCTACTTCGCCGCGCCCGAACGCCGCGCTCGCAAGTGTTTCATCCTGCACAAGTGCCTCCCGAAATACGGCATCGGCTTCGTCGGTACGGTTGAGTTTGAGAAGGACGTGTCCGAGGTTGTTATAAGCAGCGGTTGTGTCTGGGTGTAGCTGCACGGCGACGATGTAATATCTGCGCGCCTGTTCTAAGTTCTCGCGTTCAGTTTCAATCTGCCCTAAAGCGACATACCACGCCGCTGGTGTCTCCTCACCAGCACCTTTGACGGCTTTTTGGAACCACATATCGGCTTCATCAAGCTGCTTGTTACGGTGATACGCGGTCGCGAGTTTGGCTTGTACAACGGATTGCAGGCGAGCGATCGTAATGTCGGTCTGTTTTTCATTTCCCAGGCGTTCCAAAGCCCGCTGGAAGGCTGTAATCGCGGCGGGATAGTCTTTCAACTTTGCGGCGGCATCGCCTTCACCGATGTAAACGATCGGTAATTCAGGTGCCGCTTTGGCAAGTTCGCGATACAAACGGAGTGCTTCTCTCCACTGTTCGGTTTGAAACGCGCGCTGCGCGTCTTTCAATTGTTTCTGAAACGTTTCTGGATAGCCTGTCATATCCGCTGGAAAAACGTCCACTGACACCGATACAACAAACAGAAATAGAGATACACCAACGGCAACGGATCGAAATACCGTGCTTCGCGCGGGTCGATTTCCGCGCCAGTTCAGGGCTTGATAATCCAACATGTGTTACCTCGGCTCGTTTTCTGCTCGCGCGAGTTCATCGTCCAAGATATGCCACGTCCCTTCTTCTTTCTGTTTATCTAACCACACTGCAAATTCCTTTTCCGCTTGCGCTTGTCGAATCCGTTCTATAAGTGCCTCGCGGACTTCAGAATATTCTTTCTGACGTTCCGAGTCAGTGAATTCTGTTTTATTTTTCTCGTAGTATAATTTGGCTAACCTTTCGACCTCCGCACTGCTGACAGTGTTGAAAAAGTTACGCCGGAAGTATTCGTCATAAATGAGTTGTTCATAACCCCAGACACGCAAGGTATCAATTTCTAACTGATACTGCTGTAAAGCGTTTTGAAAATCTGTGTTGGAAGCGAATCGTGTGCGAATCTCTGTGATCTTTTCTGTAATCCGATCATCTCGCTTAGCGATAACGATGCCGATCCGTTTCGATTCCTGCAAGACAAATTTGCGGTTGATGATGGTTTCAAGGACGGCACGTTTCTGAGTAAGGGTCAAAGGTTCAGCAGCAGGTTTGCCTACGATAGCGGAAATTCTGAACTCGTTTTCGAGTTCGCTGCGTGTGATAGCCTCCGTGTTGACAACGGCAACGATAGAATCAATAAGTACCTGCGCGGAGGCGTTAGCACTGATATAGAGTAAAAAGAAAAAGAGTATAGAGCAGCGCATATTATCTCGGACGGTCTGTATATCTTTGATTTTCATGCACTTACTCCGTTTAGGGTTTGTGGCATAATACCATAACGTGGCGTTTAATTGAAGAAAATTGAATTGTTTATTGCATCAATGCAATCACACCGCAGCCGATGCGTGCGCCGCCACCTGCGCTTACTTGCACGTCTCTAAGCACCGCAACAATCCACGCGCCGAACGCCGTATCGTCCCCTTGGAAATAGCCTAACACCCATGCAGTCGTCCGAGCATCCAGAAAAGTCGTGAGAAGGTGGTTATAGCCAACAATATCAGCAGGATTTTCAAAATCTATCCCTGACGTAATGTAGAGGTGTGTTAACCGCATCCGCATCTCCTGCTCAAATGCTTCAGGTGCTCCAGTGGGAAAGGTATCTTGATACTGATTGGTGAAGAAATCGGGATCAATAGGGACACCTTGAGAGAGAAAAAATTCGTGGTAAGCAGCCAAGCCGCTCGATCTACTCCCCAAAAGTGCTTGAAACTCCGGCGATTCCGTCATCTGAATCACAGTCAAAAATTCCAGATCCAGCAGTTGTTCGGTATAAAAAAAACAACTCAGCAGCAACTCTAACGGGTCATGGCTATGCGGATCCAGCATCTGACCCGGAAGATGGTGATCAAGTTCCAAATCAATCTGTTGACTAAGTGCTGTCAACGTACAGACGTGTGCGGTTTCCACCATCGCCATCTCCGTTTCCATCTGCATCTGTGCCATATTGTGCGTATGCGCGGCTGTGCCTGCATGCGGATGGGTCTGGAACGTGTCGCCTGTTTCGTGGATAAGTAGTAGTTTACCAAGGATGTCGGTACTCGGATCGCCGCCAAGAGACCAGAGCGGCGTTTTAAATTCTAAGACCCCTGTCCCATCTTCACTGACCGAAATGTTGCCGATTTCGCCGACACCGATAGGCGGAATTTCAGGTGTCGCCTCGGCGACGGGAACACCGACCATGCCTGCCGAAACTTCTGTAGGATGCCAATGGGGTCCCACGTCAGTGCAGGTGCCTTCATGAAGGTGCGTTGCATGCAAACCGGGTGTCGCATTCTGGATTTCAATCTTAACGTGAACCGTTCCATCCGTTTCGACGAATGTGGCTTTACCCGTTACACCGCTCCCATCTTTCTCAGAGATAACGGCAACTGCGATTTTTTCGTCGGGTACTTCCGTTACAATAACCTGTGTCGGTATTCTTTCACAACCGCTCGTGAGGCATGCTATGATAATGAAAATTATTAATGCTGCAGACATACTATATTTGACAAACATAGGTAGATCCATTCTCCTTCCAGTGAGAGTGCGGTTCTCCGATGAACCACACTGTATTGTGTTGCTGGCGAAATTTCATCACTTCACCAGCAAGGTATCTGTGTAAATACGCTAATGTTTACCACAATCCAAAAGCGTACTGCCAACCGGCAACGATTGTCCAGCCTAACGCCATCTGTGGTCCGTCAAGGTTCTGATAGACAGGGGTCTGAAATTCGACAGCGAACCGTTGCCCCGCCAGAATACTGCCGAACCTGTCCGGCACGATGAAATTGACACCCGCGGCTAAGTTCACGCGTGTTCCGCCTTGAAGGTTCGGGTCCATCGTTGGTGACATGTAGATTGTCTGTGTAGGTGCGACGGGTGCAGCGTGGCTGTCGTGTGCGGTGTGGTCGTGTTCACCTTCGGAAGATTCCATCTCTGTGTGCTCGGCAGACGTGGTAATGTTTCCCCAATTTTGAATCGAACCGCGAACGGAGATGCTGAGCCAGTCGTTGAGTTTACGCGCACCCCACAACGTCGAACCGACGGTGGGTGCGAATCTGTAATCCCGGCTGTTATGGTTGAGCGGGATCGCGGCGTGTGCTTGTGCGCCATAGGACCAAGACTTATTCGTTCCGGCAAAGGTTACTGCTGGTCTTAGTTCAAAGGAACCTGAACCCAATTGCATCGGATAGGGCAGAACGATCAGTTCATCACCGCCGTGCGTGCCTTCCACATCGATCGCACCGGTCGGTATAGAGACACCCGCGTTGAGGATAAGATCAACATTTGAAGCGTTGAGCAGTGGAACGAGCGCGGAAAGTCTGAGGTCGCCGAGTCCGGTGCTCTCCATCTCTTGGTGTCCTACGGGGTGGTCGTGTCCGCCAGTGGCGTGTGTATGCGCGCCTTCCATCTCCATGAAGTTGCGACGATAACTGGTCATCGCCATAAGCGTAACGCTGTCATGCGGTGCGAACATTGCGCCGAAACTATGCATCTGCATCCGCATAGTGGTTGGCACCATCTGATAGTGGAGGAGGGCATCTTCGGTTGAGACGGTGTCTGTCCCGTCGAGGAGTCCTTCCATCGCCATCGCCATGAATCGGTACGAGAGCATCAATTCTCCCGCACCGTGTGCATGGTCTCCCATAACACCGATCGGCGCATGGCTGTCCGGTCGAGTCGATGCTGTTTGGTCGGTGGATGTTTCTTCTGAAGACGTGTGGGTTCCATTCGCAAATACACCTACGGCGTTCCCGCAGAAAAAGAGAACGAGAAAAGCAACCCATACCTTCTTTCCTATTTTCATAGATTTCCCTTTCTTGTTTTTTGAAATGTTTAATTAAGGTGTTGGATATATAATATCACACAGAAGTTCGGATGTGCAACTCGAAAATTGACCCTATGAGCAGACAGGGTGGCACCCGATTCGTACTTGACATTTCAACGCATACTGATACAATTGGAGCATCATTAGAAAAAAGTGGAGGGGATTAGATGGGATACAAGTTTGACCCGAAGGCGATGTACCGGATGCCGACGCACTTTGGACCGAGAACAGGACCGAGATACGGACCCGATGGCAGAAAATTTGAATGTAAAGATAACCCGAAATCGACCTCAATCACGGTAAGCTTCCTAACAAATAGCGAGCAATTGGAGGCTTTTTTGCCGCCAGGGTTCTCGCTGAACGGTGAACCTGTCGTATCCGTGTCTGGGGGTTATATGAAAGAAATTGAGTGGCTGGCAGGGCGCGGCTATAATACGCTTGGGGTGAGTTTCCCGGCGATTTTTAACGGTGAAGTAGACCGCGCGACCGGATCGTTCTTGACGGTACTCTGGGAAAATTTGACGGATCCGATTCTGACAGGACGCGAAGAGTTAGGGTTCTCCAAAATCTATTGTGCGTTGCCGGAACCGGTAACTTTCAATGGCGAGACGCACTGCACCGCGAGTTGGCTCGGCTTTAAGTTTATGGATATGCACGTAAGAGCGACGGAGCAGGTCCAGGTCGAACCAGCATCTGCGCCTCGAAAACAACCGAGCGGTGAGCAACGGCTTACCGGCACACTTCATTATAAATATATGCCGAGAACTGGTGAATGGGGTGTCGCCGATGTCGCTTATGCCGTGCTAACACCGGCAAGCGCGCCGAACCGAGTCGTGAAAGCGCATTGGCGCGGTGAAGGCACGGTACAATTCCACAAAGCGCGTTGGGAAGACCTGCCAACGCAATACAACATCGTCAACGCCTTCCATGAACTGGAAATCAAGGAGTGGCGTGGCGCATCTATTGTGAAAACCGTCGGCGGGAAGGACCTGAGCGATCAGCGGATTCTACGTTAGTACATCATTGAACCGCCTGAGACAGTGACGGCGAGTCCTGTTAGATACGCGGCTTCGTCTGAAGCGAGGAACGCTGCCATTTTGGCGACATCTTCGCCTTCAGCGAGTCGTCCTAACGGGACCGATGCTTCGGCGCGTCGTGCGAATTCGGCGCGTTGTTCGTCGGGTGAGAGGTCCTCCGGCATCAAGGCGGCTGCCAAATGTCCGACGCGCTCCGTATCCACAAGACTCGGACAGATTGCGTTCACATTAACATGATACTGTGCTAATTCATGCGCAAGCGACTGTGTGAAACCGATCACGGCGAATTTTGAGGCACTATATGCGGCGTAGCGTGCCGAGCCCTGTTTACCGGTGATTGAGGAAATGTTGATAATCTTACCACCCGTTCCCTGTTTGACGAGATGGCGTGCGACTGCTTGACAACAGAGAAACACGCCTTTCACATTCACCCGTTGTACCCGATCCCAATCCGCTTCAGTTAAGTCAACGACAAGTACCCGATCTTTATCGGCTTTCGTTCCAGCATTGTTGACGAGAATATCGATTTTACCGAAATGTGTAACGGTTTTGGCTACCATCTCGGTAACCTGTTCCGCATCCGAAACGTCCGCTACGACACTGATCGCGCGGCGTCCCATCGCCTCGATTTCGCGGACGACATCGGGTAAGCCTTGCCAGTCTGCTTGATCTGCTGCGTACGGATGCTCGGCAATGTCGTTGACAGCGACATCGGCACCCTCTTTCGCCAAGCGCGTCGCAATCGCACGTCCGATGCCGTTTTTACCCCCCGCGCCTGTTACCAAGGCGATTTTTCCATCTAAGTTGTACATTGGGATATAGCTCCTTGCCTTGTAATATTTTTTATAGGTTTATGCATATAAGGTTTGATTTGCAGTGTTTATTGAACTGTGTAGAGTGTAGCAGATTTCTGAGACGATGTCAAATTGACGAGTCAGGAAGCGTAGACAGCCCAAAAACCTTTGATTTTTCGGGGAATCTATGATATACTTTGTAATACACTTCCCGCTTTGTATACTAATAACACTAACAGGAGAGGACGATGAAAAAAGAAGTTTCAGCAACCGAATTGCATCAGAAACTTGGTGAATTGCTCGACGGAGTCTACCGTAACGGGGATCGGCTGATAATCAAACGCGCCGACACACCACTCGCCGCGATTGTTCCAATCGAAGCATATCAAGAGATGCTTCAACAGCGAGAGCAAGTTTTCTCGGTCCTGGATAGAATATGGGAAAAAGTGCCAGGCGTGAGTGAGGAAGAAGCACAAGACGATATTGAACAGGCAATTGCCGAGGCACGCGCCGAGAAACTACATAAAAGGAGTAAGTTGTCTTCCTGATGCGTATCGTCCTGGATACCAATCCCTCAAATCTGCTATCATATCCTCATGCCGAAACTGAATCTAAAACCCACCCACAAACCGATCCGAGACTATTACACTACGCTCCAGCAATACGACCAGCACAATGCGACACACGAAGGCGCGGTTAGCAATCCTTTTGCTTTCTTATTGGATACCTGTGCAAAACAATTGAACGCTACGCTCATCCCGCAATATGGGATGCACACGCCAAAGGGCAACCGGATCGTCATTGATGGCGCAGTCCTCGACGAATACGGACTCCCCTTCGCTTATTGGGAAGCAAAGGATATAGATGACGACCTCCTTAAAGCAGTAGCGGAAAAGCGGGACAGAGGTTATCCACTCGACAATATCCTCTTCCAAACACCACAGCGCGCCATCCTATATCAGAATGGACAGGTGGCGTTAGATGTGGACATCACTGAACCGGCACGCCTGATTGCTGCACTTCAATATCTGTTCGCTTATGTGCCGCCCGCACTCGACAATTGGCAAACGGCTGTCTCCGATTTCAGGGGGTATGTCCCTGACCTCGCAAGCGCGTTGAAGGCACTCATTGATCAACGCCACGAAACGGATCCGGCGTTCAAGGAGGCGTTCACCGATTTTTATGACATCTGCCGAACCTCCATTAACCCGGAACTCTCACAAGATGCCGTCGAAGAGATGCTCATTCAACATATCCTCACTGAACGCATTTTCCGTACCGTTTTCAATAGATCAGACTTTACCCACCGGAACATTATCGCCCGCGAGATTGAAAACGTCAGCTACACCCTCATGCGGCATGAAGTGAGTCGCGACGTGTTTCTTGAACCCTTAGACCGGTTTTACGTTGCTATCGAGCAGGCAGCAACGCTCTGTAAAGACTTCTCTCAGAAACAGCATTTCCTTAACGCGTTCTATGAAAAATTCTTTCAAGGGTTCTCTGAAGATGTGGCAGATACACACGGCATCGTCTATACACCGCAACCGATCGTCGATTTCATGGTGAATAGCGTTGAACACATCTTGAAAACCGAGTTCGACCGATCGCTCTCAGATACCGGCGTGCATATCATCGATCCGTTCGTCGGCACTGGCAACTTCATCGTCCGGCTCATGCAGGACATCCAAGGCACAGCGTTGGAGGAGAAATACCGCCACGAGCTGCATTGTAATGAGGTGATGCTCCTACCCTACTATATCGCCAGTCTGAACATCGAGCAGGAATATTTTCAACGCACGGGGACGTATCTGCCATTTGAGGGTATCGCGCTTGCTGATACGTTTGAGTTGCTTGAGCAGCAGCAAGGCGAACTCTTCACGCGTGAGAATACAGAACGTGTGAAGAGACAGAAAGGCGCGGATATGTTTGTTGTTATTGGCAATCCACCCTATAACATGGGGCAGATTAATGAAAACGACAACAATAAAAACCGGAAGTATGAGACGATGGATGAACGGGTTGCAGAGACGTATGTAAAAGATTCCACAGCTACACTGAGAAACAAACTCTACGATCCGTATGTGAAGGCGATTCGGTGGGCATCCGATAGGATTGGAGATGAAGGCGTTGTTGCTTTCGTAACGAATAACAGTTTTGTTGATAGCGTCGCGTTTGATGGCATGCGAAAACACCTCGCTGAAGATTTCGACGCTATTTACATTCTTGATTTAGGAGGGAATGCACGGAAAGGATTAAAGGTTTCTGGCGCCAATGTATTCGGCATTCGGGTCGGTGTGAGCATCAATTTGTTTGTTAAGACAAAACAGAAATCATCAGAAAAGCCTTGTATTTTTTACCATCGTACTGATGAACTGTGGAACAGACAACAGAAATTGGAATTTCTGAATGCCTGTCAACACATAGGTAGTATTGAGTGGAAATCCATTCAACCGGATAGCCGACATACATGGTTGACCGAAGGACTTGATCCCGAATTTGAAACTTTTATTCCGATGGGAAACAAGGAAGCGAAAAACGCGAAGGATGGAGACGCGGAAACGATTTTTAACCTTTATTCTTATGGCGTTGTTACCAGCAGAGATAATTTAGTATACGCCTTTGATCTTGCGCTGCTACAAGAACGAGTCCATACATTTATTGAAATATACAACACCGCGGTTGATCGAAAGCGCAGGCATGATCCTAAGGTGCCAGTTGAAAACTTCATTGATACAACTGATTCCCGTATCAAGTGGAGTCATCGTGTTAAGACATCATTGCAGAGTTTAACGTTAAGTACCTACGAAGATACTCACTTTCGCACCGCGTTGTACCGTCCGTTCTGCCAGCAATATCTCTACTTCGATCACGTCTGGAATGAAAGGCGTTATCAACAATATCGATTTTTTCCTACACCAGAGACTGAAGCAGAAAATCGGGTGATAATCGTCAGTGATCACGGTTTCCGGTCAGGTTTCAATGCCCTGATGACAAACCTGATTCCCGACCTTCACGCGCTTGCAGCAAGTGACAGTTTTCAATGCTTCCCTTTCTACACCTACGATGAGGACGGCACGAACCGACAAGAGAACATCACTAATTGGGCATTGGCAGAATTTCGGACGCACTACAGCGATGATACTATCACCAAGTGGGACATTTTCCACTATACTTACGCGCTCTTGCACCATCCCACCTATCGCGAGAAATACGAGATGAACCTCAAGCGCGACCTACCGCATATCCCAACCCCGCTTGCCCCTCTTGACAGGGGGGTTGCGGCGGACTTCTGGGGTTTTTCCGAAGCAGGTGCAGCGTTAGCAGATCTCCACGTCAATTACGAATCCGTGCCGAAATACGATAAACTCCGAAAGGTTGAAACCCCCGGCATGCAGGTCAATTGGGATGTGGAGAAGATGAAACTCTCTAAAGACAAGACGCAGTTGACATATAACGACTTCCTAACGTTGGATGGTATTCCTGGGGAGGTTTATGACTATCGGTTAGGCACACGTTCTGCTTTGGAGTGGGTGGTGGATCAGTATCGTGTCAAGACAGACAAACGCAGCGGCATCGTCAACGATCCGAACCGCGCCGATGCACCGCGATATATTGTGGATTTGATTGCGCGTGTTATCACCGTCAGCCTAAAGACAGTGGAGATTGTTGAAGGTTTGCCCGAATTGTAGGCGTTAGCTTCTGCAGGGGATTCTGCTAAAACCTTTGACGGTTCAATTTAATTTGATTTCATTCAACTTTTAAAGTATAATTGGAAAAAGACCGTTTCAGCGTTAAACAATTTCTATAGCGGATGGAAAATGAACGGTTGTCTATGTTCAGAATATAAGACTACGTGTTTAGAGCTGAGTTCACTTATGAATCAAAACGAAAACGACTATGTATCGTTAGTAAGAATCCCGCGTAAGTGGTTTAATGTATTTGTCTGGATTTTTTCAAGTTTAGTCATTGCCAATGTTTTAATTGAATTTTTCACCGGTTGGGCTTGGAAACATTTAGGTGAAACGTTATCAACAAGAACGGCGGTGCTAATGACGTTAATAGTCGGCTGGTTCTTCATCTTCGCACATATATGGGAGTTTATCATGTTAGGGTATGCAAAACTATTCAGAGACAAAATCCTTGCACAAGGCAGAGCAGAAGGTAAAGCAGAAGGTAAAGCAGAAGGTAGGGCAGAAGGTAGAGCAGAAGTGTATCGCGAGTTGCAGGAAGCAATAAGAAAAGGCATAACGCTGGAAGAGTTGCTGAAAGCACACGATGCCAAAAACGGTAAAAACGACGGGGACGAGTCCACTTCTTCAAACAACGGATAACTCTTTTGTCTTCAGGTGCTAAGGGGACCAGAGGACGTACGTCGGAAGATCAAATAGCGTTCCGACCAATGCCCAGAACCCTACAAACACGTAATCACCCATCACCAATCCTAAGAAGAACGGGATTGCGCGTTGGTGCGCCCGTAACCCGAAGATTGCGACGATAATGAACTTTATCATCCAACCGATATAGACAGAGAACCAGAAATCCGCGAGGCCGCCCCACGTTGCTGCTGTCATCACGTACCCGATCGGATGGAAGGGCCACCACATAAATTTATGCCGTAGGAAATAGAGGATCCAGGTCATCGCTGCGCCGATCCCCATAGATTGTGTGCCGTCCCAATTCGGGCCCGTAGGGTTATTAATCCACCGTTCTAAACGTCTACCGAAGACCTCTTCACCGATACCGACGATGTAGCCGTGTACAGCGAATGCCCCTGTCTCATAAAGAAGATAGAGGAACGCCCAAAACGATGCGAGGGTACCGATGACAATAGCGAACATCATCACCCAGACGAGTCTTCGGCTGTTTATGCCGGCACGCTCGGCGAGTTTGAACCCCTCCAACTGGTTCGGCATCGGATGTGAAACGTTGAGTCGATTAAGCCAGTAATAGAAAGAGATAATCGTGAGATTGCCGGTGCCGACGAACCGCGGTCCGAAAGTGACAGCCATCAACCGTGCGGGGTCGAGCGCGAGAATTTCGTGCGATGGCGGTCCGAATTCAGCACGGACGCGGGTTACACCGAGTGCCATCACAATGAAAATGACGATAAAACCGAACACACCGCCTAAAGACATCCCTGCCTTTATCGAGAATAGCGTGAGTCCGATCGTCCCGAAGATTATCCCGACGACGGCAACGCGATAAGGCATCGGTTCATTTGAATCGTCGAACGCCTTTTTTGCTGTTAAACAGTTTTGGATGACATCCCGGAGGTGTCTCCGGGTGCCCCACAAGGCAAGTACGCCGACAGCGAGCCATGCGCCGCCTGCTCGTTCGGCGAAATAGAGTTCACCTTCACCCAACATCCCCATACGCACGACGCGCTCCGCTTTGCCAAACAGATAGAAGAACCACGCCGACATCGAGATGTCCAACGGCACGAAGAATGTGAGTCCGATAATAAAGGGGTAAATCGACAGAGGTACCCACCCGACAGCATCCCACGGTTTGTCTGTGAACAGATGTGTAATAGAATAAGAACTGAGTCGGATAGCTGGGACTTGCGGAAATAGATGGCTCAATCCTGCAAGGATTTCAATGAACGCAGCAACCGAAAAGCCTATCCACATGGTGCTGTTTCTGTAAAAACTTTTCCGACCCTGCGCCATCTGAAGCGGTAATTGGATGATCGGATACGCCAACTTTTCACGCTCAGTCCATTGGACTCGGATAATTGTAATGAAACAGATTAGCGTGAACCAGACCAGTGTGACAAACCCCGTCCAGACAAGGATCGGCACCAACCAGCCGCGTAGATGTTTTGGTAGATGGAAGGTCGAACCGCCTTTAAAGTAGGCATCCAATGCGTAATCTTCAGGCACGAACCATGTCGGAATATAACGCCAGAAGAGAGATGACCACTCGTTTTCGGGGGTCGCAAATCGGAACGGGTGTGCCAGTGTTCCGATGAGGAAAGTCATCATCGAATGTCCACCGATTGTGGATACCATGACGACCATAATGTAGATAACGAGGAGTTCTTGTGTGGTGAGCGCGTTGCGAGGCGAGATTTTTTTCCACGCGAGGTTGAACCCGATGACAACAAAAAGGGTGAAAATAGCGTTGAAGAAAAGGGAGACGAAGTTCAGGAGAAACTGCGGTTGAATCATCTCCGCAGCGTAGGCAAGCCAATAGGCGTTCCCGATAACGAGGAGTGTACCGATCAGGAGCGCACGGAATGTGATTCCAGATGTGAAGGAGGCACGAGATTCTGGCATGTGTTAAGTAGTTGTCAGTTATCAGTCATCAGTCATCAGAGGGAATAGTTATTGGTTATCAATGTTTGAAAGTGCGCTAAAGTTTCAAAGTGTCCTAAAGTTGCGAATGTCTCGCAGTGAGAGTAACTTTACTATCGAAACACCTAAGCAAAACACTTTAGGAACACTTTACGGACTTTACGAACCTCTTTAACTGATGACTGACAACTGACAACTGATAACCTCTCTACTGTTTCAGGGAGCCCCAAACAACTGCGAGTTTCCCTGAAGGCTCAACGGCTAATATCTCGTCGTCAAAAGTGAGGTCTCCATAGGAGAGACCATCCCATGCGCCACCCGGTGTCCATCCTATCTGGTGTTCGCGTTTGCCGTTCTCACAATCGTTCATGTGGAAACTGAGTCCGATTGTCAACCCGTGTTTCGCTTTGAATTTATCGCCGACCCCGGGATTTGCGAACTGCGGGTTACCGCGCGGCTTCGTCGGGTCAATCGCGACCTCGTAGATATAATCGTTCCCATTCTTGATAAGTACCCATTCGGTGTTTTCCTTTGATGCCGCAGCGGATAGGTCCTTACCGTTGGCACCGAGCGTCCACTGAACGAGACTGTCGCGGACCATGCCGTTATCAAAATCAAACATAAACTCAACGCTATCATCTTCCCACCATCTGGCATCAGGAGGATTAACGTCTTGGAGTTCGTCGTCAGTGATTTCGACGGCGAAGTAGATACGGGTCGGGTCTTGCGAATTCCATGCGACTCTACCTTGACCGGTAAAATCCTTAGCTTTTGGGATCCCCTCACCGACATCTTTCAATTCGTCAAAAGCAACGATTTCAGCGCGCTCCCATTCGTCAAGATTTCCATCTATCTTGAGGTTTTTCAGCTGTTTTGCGACGTATTCCTTATCACGTTTTGCATCAACAGGGACGCTTGTTGTGTAGAGCAACAGCGCGACTGCTGTTATTATCCCTACTGTGATTTTAAACTTCATAACCTTTGGCATTTGAGAACTCCTTCGTTTTCTAATTTTTGAATCAATTGTTTCTGTGTGCGATTTTTCTTGATTGAACTGCACGCACTGCATAACAACTGAAGGTTGTCAGCGGCATCGGTGCCGCCTTTCGATTTTGCGACAATGTAATCGACGCTCATACTACGAAACGGAAACACGGCTTGACAGCCGTTGCATTTACCGTCCTGAATACCGAAGAGTATGTGTTTATCGTTTTTTTTCTGTTTGTAAAGTTTAAGATTGTCCTTCCGATGGATGATTCGTTCGTCAACACCGCTCTGTCGGAGACGGGACTGCGCCAGTTTATAAGATTTGGGACTTAAATCTATACCTATCCATTGGCGTTGTAGCCGCTCGGCGGCCACACACGTTGTGGCACACCCACAGAACGGATCCAGTACCCTATCGCCAGGGTTGCTGCTCACCCCAACAATGCGTTCTAACAAAGCGATGGGTTTCTGCGTAGGGTATCCGATCCGCTCTTTACTTCTGGCGGTCAAATTTGGAATATCGACCCAAATATTGTTCAGTCGTTTCCCTTTTTGTTCATCAAGATACCGTTTATAGCGGGGTACATTTCCGGGGCGCGTCTGAACGATGCGTCCGGCTTCTATCTCTTTGCGCATCCGTGCTTCCGCCCAACGCCACGTTCTGACGATTCCCATCACATCATAAGTCAGATGAGAATCGGGATCGTGGGTCTGCGCGGTTACAGAAGTGAGTGAGAACCGGCGTCCGGTTTCCGGTTCGACACAATAATATTGGCGTTTCGTTTTCGCGTCCAAATTCGCCATATCGTAAGGGATCGTGACCGCCTCAACGTTCCAGATGTATGTATCACTTTTCGAGTAGCGGAAGATACTATCGGAATCCCGTGCCAACCCCTTTTTGAGATTGCCTTTGGTGGTTGCCGCCCGTTGCCAAATAATCTCGTTTCTGAAGTTATCTTTCCCGAAGACGGTATCCATCACAGTTTTGAGGTAATGACTGGCGTTATCATCACAATGAAGGTAAAGCGTCCCCGTCGGTTTCAGGATTCGGAACATCTCCAGCATCCGGATGCTCATCATGATGAGATAGGCTTTCATGGATTTCCCATGACTAAACTCGGCAGCACTGATGACTTGATAGAGTTCAGGTTTCCTATCTGCAAGTTCACCGTGAGACGTATCGTCAAGGTCCTCCAGTGTCCAAAAATCTTTGAATGTTGCCCCTGCGGCTTCACTGCCTATTGATGCCGCAAAGGTTCGGTTGGAATTGAAAGGCGGATCGAGATAAATCAGGTCGATAGAATTTGTGTCAAGCCCGCGAAGTACATGAAGGTTATCGTTTTCAAAGATGGTTCGGTTCTCAACCTTCATTCTATCTCCTATAGTCCGGTGTGTAGACGCGCTTCGGAAGCGCGCCTATTCGGAATATTGCTGTTTCTATCGTTGGGCTTTGATAGCACCCCATGTCGCAGCGAGTTTCCCGTTCGGATCGACTGCCAACCCCGTGTCAGCGTTGAAATTCTGATTGACTTCGGCTTCCTCGAGGACCCGGTTGTAGACGCTGAATTCGTCAATAATACCTGTAAATACTCCGAATTCACCATCCGCTCTGCCATCTAAGCCGATAAAAATGTGGTTTTCCCAGTCATCTTCTGGGAATTGGGCAAGATTAAGTACACCTTTACCTGTCGCTTTACCGTCAACATAGTATTGGACTGCACTATCTTCGGGAATGCCGACAACAGAGATGTGGTGCCACTTATTATCAGCAATGCTTTCTGTGTCTGCGACGTTGCCGACCCAACCGGTATCCAGGTTAAGGACACCGTTGCGAACCCATAAGGTTTTGGGACCCTTATCATCAGTGCCAGGACCGCCGGTTTTCGCGAAAATTACACCGGGACCTGAACTATCGGTCTTAATCCATGCCGACCATGTAAAATCGCTGTTGAAGTCAAACTCTTCAGGTTTATCAATTTCGACGAAGTTCGTCTCGTCTCCATCAAACGCTAACGCATCACCGATTTTACCAGTGACCTTCTTGAGATTACCGCCGATAGTTCCGTTATAATTACCGGTTCCGTCTGTGACCTTTTTTCCGCTGATTTTGTCTGCGTCGAAACTCCAGTAACTGACCAATCCGTCTTCAACGATTTGGGCAGAGAGATTCGCAGCAATGAGCGTGATACCGAAAATTAATAGCACAAAGTTAACTTTTCTTAACACAATTAAATCTCCTGTGATCGGTTGAAGGTATGGGAAATTGGAACAGAATCAGGACACCCACAATAAAGATGAATATCCCGAAAACAGTAAGTAAGGTGCTTCCCATACGCTGGTTATAGGTTTCGGGTGTGAAAGTGTACGTTTATGGTGTGGCGCGGCGTTTGCCGCCATCCATATACAATGCGGTTCCAAACATGTAGGAACAGGCTTCAGAGGCTAAGAATGTTGTGTTACGGTCCTTACGCTGTATCCAGTTTTTAGAGGCTATTGAGCTGACTTCAACAGTCCCCATGTAACGGTCAGTTTATCGTGGGGTGCCACTGCGAGGCTTGAACCACCCTTATCAAAGATTTCCACATCGTCGATGAGCGTTTTCGACTGCCACTCTCGGATGCCGAACCCACCTTTCGGATACGGGACTTTACCGTACTCAGCAATCTGTTTACCATCAAGTGAGATTGTTAATTTCTTGTCCTCGACAGTGACCGACAGTTCATGCCACTCATTGAGGTCAACATTGATATCTGCCTGAGCGACAATGGGCCAAGCCTCACCGCGTTCAAAAACATTGAGAACGTTTTCGCGTGGATCGCCGCAACATAACCGCTTATGTGCGGGTTCGACGAGCATGTATTTCGTCGCCAACTCTGCGCGTACAATCAGACCAAATGCTGCAAAATTTGCTGTCTCGCCAACGATGTTGAATTTCGCCCGCATCGTGTAATCTGTCAAATCCTCGAACCCTTCAAGGAAGAGCGCATCGACGTTGTTGTTGTCGTTCGTTGTGTCGAAGACAAGGACACTGTTATCTGCGTTGTCTGGGTCTTTCTCAACTGATAGCGTCGGCATGTCGGGCCACTCGAGTTCAGCATTTCCCTCAAAATCGTCAAAAAACAGTGTTTTCGCTGTCGCGTTTCCGAGCAACAACAGAACGGCACAAACGCTCACAATCCATATTCTTTGAGGGTTCATCTTGAAAATCTCCCTTATTTTTTCAAACTTCCCCATGTGACAGCCAATTTCTGCTTGGCATCTATAGCGAGCGTTGTCTCAAAACCGTCGTTCATAACGGATTGAACATCGTCTTCACTAAGAGCGGTGTTGAAGATGATGAATTCATCTATCAATCCTTCCCACTGTCTCGATTGACCCCAGTCGCCGATTCGGGCAGGATCAAGGACACCCGGGTTACCGCCCCAATCATTTTCTACATCGAGTTCACCGTTAATGTAAAAGCGGATTTTCTGTTCTTTTGCACTATAAGCCGTTGCGATGTGGACCCACTTATCCATCTGATCGCCTGCCAACATATAATTTGCGAAGGTATCATTGCCCCCCGGGTTACTGTGAATGGAGAACTCAACCTTATTATTCGGGTGCATTTGGTAATGGATGTCCCCAGCTTTCCAACCGTTGACGTTGAAGAAGACACGCCATTGCGCTTCCCGTCCAGTGGATTTGACCCAATGTGCGAAGGTAATTGCTTCAAATTCGCCGATCCGTTTCGGGATTTCGACCCAGTCGGTTGTACCGTTGAGTTCAAGGGCATCCCCGATTTTGCCAGCGGCAAATTTACCACCTTTTAATTCCCCGTCAAATCCGTTTCCAGAAACGTCTGCAGCATCACCGTCAAACAGCCATGCTGCTGCAATCATATCTTCGGTAATCTCAGCGAAGCCAGTTAAAGTGATGCCCAACGTAAACATCAAACTGAGGGTAATTGTTATAATTCTTGTGTTTAACAAAGTAACCTCCTATGTGTTGTCAGATATGTATTCCCTGACCTCTGCGCGACACGTATTCGCTTTGTAGCCTAATTTTAAACAAGGATTATAACATAAAAAAAAATAAATACAACACTTTTTATAGTACAATTTGAAAATATGTGGGCACTTTACAGTATAGAGATGGTGAGGCGCGATACCTCACCATACAGTAAGCGGAGGACAAGATGGACAGAAGGACAGGCGTTTGTGTTACAGTTTGGCTCTCAATTGATCCATCAATCCATCAGGTGGATCGAACGGGAGATCAATCACCTCGTTGGTGATACCGCTGTAATAGATTCCGAGAAGCAGATTGAACTCCGCGAGCGATTGTTCAAGGTGTGTCGGATGTACCTTGCTTTCGTCATCAAGCCAATCGAAGACCGCTTCTGTGAGGTTGCCTTGTGCAGCGACATCTTGTTCACCGTAGTTGAGGGGTCCGCCTTCATAGCCGCCTTCCGGGGTTGAACGTTCCCAGCTGCTGAACCGCCAATGTACAAAGCCTTTCGTTCCGACGACAAAAACCCGTTTGTGAAAAAAGACGACCGGATCATCGGACGCTGTCGGTGCGATGGCTGTCCCGAATGCCACAGAGACGTGCAGTCCGTTCTCGTATTGGACGCGCGCGGACGCGTATTGCGGAGACGGTTGTGCTGAATCCAAGTGATCGCCACCAGAGATTTGACCGAGGACGCGGACGGGACGCGAGTTGTCAATATAAGATGACACCAACTGCAACACATGCGGACCTTGGTCAACAGGTGTGCTGCGTGCACTGGCATCGATGAATTTAATCTCACCGATTTTGCCTTCCGCGACATCCCGCTTCAATTCGAGGTTCTGCGGATGGAAGTTGAGCTGCGTATTGACGACAAATTTTGTTTTCGTCTCTTTAGAAAGTTCAGAGATCTGTTTCCAGTCCTCGCTTTCAACGGCAATCGGTTTTTCGACGATCGCTGCTGGCACCCCGGCATCGGATGCCTGTTTCATCAACGGGTACCGGATACGCTCGTTGCTACCTCGAAGGACGGGTGCGGTGACGATATGGAGAACGTCCGGTTTCTCTTTTTCAAGCATCTCGTCCAAGTCGGTGTAGCGTGATGAGATGCCGAAGTCATCTCCAAACTTATTAAGCAGTTCGGTGTTCATATCGCAGACTGCGGCGAGTTTTCCGCCTTTGACGAAACGGTATGCATCTGCGTGTGCGCGGGCGCGGCCACCACAGCCTAACATTGCGGTTTTATACACAGAAATGTCTCCTTTAATATTTAAAATACTCAGCAAATAGATGAAAACTAATAATATAGTAGATCCTGCAATTACTTATACACTTAGCATCGGTGCGGTTAGGAAACCGCACCTACCGGGGGGTTGAAAGTGTGTATTTATTTTTAGAATTTACTATAAAACATAGAACAACAAGCTTGAAAACTATTCGCCTGCCGCTATGTTTGTCGGTTTATAAATGCTCTCGGAGCGAATCCATCAACCCATCAGGGGGTTCAAACGGAAGATCAATAATTTCGTTCGTTATCCCACTGTAATACAGTCCTAAGAGCAGATTAAACTCGGCGAGCGACTGCTTAAGGTGCGTCGGATGCACGTTGTTCTCATCGTCGAGCCAATCAAAGACTGCCTCCGTGAGGTTCCCCTGTGCAGCGATATCTTGTTCGCCATAGTTCAGCGGTCCACCTTCGTACCCACCTTCCGGTGTTGCGCGTTCCCAACTGCTAAACCGCCAATGCACAAACCCTTTTGTTCCAACGACAAAGACGCGTTTGTGTGCAACTCTGCTCTCGCTGTCAGATGCCAATGTACCCATGCCGGTACCAAATGCGAGGGAGACATGGAGACCGTTTTCATATATGGCTTGTCCGGCGGCATGCATCGGAGATGGTTGTGCAGAGTCTAATTGCTCCCTGCCAGCGATTTGACCCAACACGCGTACCGGACGAGAATTGTCGATGTAGGAGGACACCAACTGCAACACGTGCGGTGCCTGATCGACCGGTGTACTGCGCGCGCTGGCATCAATGAACTTAATCTCGCCGATTTTGCCTTCCGCGACATCCCGCTTCAACGCTAAGTTTTGTGGATGGAAGTTAAGTTGCGTATTGACGACAAATTTCGTTTTCGTCTCCTCTGCTAACCCTGCAATCTGTTTCCAATCTTCACTTTCCACAGCGATCGGTTTCTCAACAATTGCTGCAGGCACCCCTGCATCGGAGGCTTGCTTCATCAGCGGATAGCGGATGCGTTCACTTGTCCCACGTAGCACCGGTGCGGTGACGATGTGGAGAACATCCGGTTTCTCTTTCTCAAGCATCTCGTCTAAATCGGTGTAACGCGAAGACACATCAAATTCGTCTCCAAAGTTGTTGAGCAGCTCTTCGTTCATATCGCAGATTGCGGCGATTTTGCCACGTTTGACAAAACGGTAGGCACTGGCATGGGCGCGAGCGCGACCGCCACATCCTAAGAACGCAGTTTTATACATAAAAATATCTCCTTCAATACTATATAGTTAGATGTTAACAAGAAAAATACAGATTAACTTTTTATAATTTCTCTCGGAGTAGATCCATCAAGCCATCGGGCGGTTCAAACGGAAGATCAATAATCTGATTGGTTACCCCGCTGTAGTAAATTCCCAAAAGTAGATTGAATTCCGCGAGCGACTGCTTGAGATGTGTCGGATGCACGTTGTTCTCATCATCGAGCCAATCAAAGACGGCTTCGGTGAGGTTCGTCTGTGCAACGCTATTTTGTTCGCCGTAGTTGAGTGGACCGCCTTCATAGCCGCCTTCTGCTGTTGCGCGCTCCCAACTGCTGAACCGCCAATGTACGAAGCCTTTCGTCCCAACGACAAAGACGCGTTTGTGACCATAAATACCTGGGTTATCGGATGCCATCGTCCCCATACCTGTCCCGAATGCGACAGAGACGTGGAGACCGTTCTCATACAAAACCTGTCCAGCGGCATGCATCGGAGACGGTTGATCTGAATCTAAGCCCTCGCTTCCAGCGATTTGCCCAAGCACTCGCACTGGCCGCGAGTTGTCAATGTATGAGGACACTAATTGAAGCACATGCGGCCCCTGATCGACCGGCGTGCTACGCGCACTTGCATCAATGAACTTAATCTCGCCGATCCGTCCTTCGGCGACATCCTGTTTTAATTCCAGATTTTTCGGGTGAAAGTTGAGTTGTGTATTAATGGCGAACTTCGTTTTCGTCTCTTCTGCTAACCCTGCAATCTGCTTCCAATCTTCACTTTCCACAGCAATCGGTTTTTCGATAATCACTGCAGGGACACCGGCATCAGAAGCCTGTTTCATCAGTGGATAGCGGATGCGTTCGCTCGTCCCGCGCAACACGGGGGCAGTGACGATATGCAGGACATCCGGTTTCTCTTTTTCAAGCATCTCATCTAAATCGGTGTAGCGTGAAGATATATCGAATTCTTCTCCAAATTCGTTGAGCCGCTCCGCGTTCATATCACAGATTGCGGCGAGTTTGCCGCCTTTGACAAACTGGTAAGCGTTTGCGTGTGCACGGGCGCGCCCCCTGCACCCTAATATCGCAGTTTTATACATGAAATCTCCTCTCAAATTACAACTTTTCTCGGAGCAAGTCCATTAACCCATCGGGTGGTTCAAATGGAAGGTCCACAATCTCGTTTGTTATCCCGCTGTAGTACATCCCTAAGATGAGGTTATTCTCAACGAGGGATTGCTTGAGATGCGTCGGGTGTACCTTGCTCTCATTTTCTAACCAATCAAAGATGGCTTCGGTGAAGTTAGCCTGTGCAACGACATCCTGCTCGCCATAGTTCAGAGGACCGCCCTCATAGCCGCCATCCAGTGTTAAACGTTCCCAACTGCTGAAACGCCAATGCACGAAACCCTTCGTACCGACAACAAAGACACGTTTGTGACCGTAGATACCCGGATCATCGGATGCCATTTGTCCGAGCTCTGTTCCAAATGCGATAGAGACGTGGACACCATTCTCATACAAAACCTGCGCGGCAGCATGCGTAGGGGACGGATGCCCACCGGGAGCAGAATTTAAATGCTCGCTGCCAGCGATCTGTCCAAGCACCCGCACTGGATGTGCGTCATCAATGTAGGAGGACACCAACTGCAGTACATGTCCCCCCTGCTCGGAGGGTCTACTCCGCGCACTGGCATCAATAAACTTAATCTCGCCGATCCGTCCTTCTACGACATCGTTTTTGAGTTCCAAATTTTTTGGGTGGAAGTTGAGTTGTGTGTTAATGACAAATTTCGTTTCTGTCTCTTCTGCTAACCCCGCAATCTGCTTCCAATCTTCGCCTTCAATAGCAACAGGTTTTTCGATGATTGCCGCAGGCACACCGTGGTCGGACGCCTGTTTCATCAACGGATAACGGATCCGTTCGTTGCTATTCGGAACCACAGGACTTGTGACGATATGCAGCACATCCGGCTTCTCTTTTTCGAGCATCTCATCCAAGTCGGTGTAGCGTGATGCGATACCGAAATCATCTCCGAACGTGTTGAGGCGTTCTGCGTTCATATCACAGATCGCCGCGAGTTTACCGCGTTTGACGAAGCGATACGCATCTGCGTGCCCACGGGCGCGCCCACCGCATCCCAACATCGCAGTTTTATACATTGGACGGCCTCCTTAGTATCTTTGATAGGACTTACGCATGCTGCTCTTTTGTACCACGATGCACTTCGCATCTGGGTGAGTACACCGCAAAACTGTTAGTTTGTGCTATCAGAACGCTGTGTTTACAGAAAAATTTCATCTAACAGAACCGACTTACAGTCAAAGTTGCGTAAGTCCTGTTTGATATAACAAATCAACCGCATCAGAAAAAATGACAGATTGTATAGGTTAACAACAGAGACTGATTTTGTCAAGCGTTACTTCGGAATCGCTTTTACGAAGATATATAGACTTTCTCGCCGCTCTTCGCGCTGTCGTAAAGTGCATCTAAGATTTGCATGAAGGTATAGGCATCTGGCGCAGCGACATCGGGTACGACCTCACCCGCGATTGCCATTGCGAAGTGATTGAGTTCGTAGTAGAAGACATGCACCTCTTCAGGCAGCTCACCGTGGTCAATCTCAAGCGGTTCATCAATCGCCTCTCGGATGAACTCGCCATCTTTGAATCGGGCGATACCACCATTTGTGATTGCACCGGTCGTGCCGTAAAGTTCCACAACACTCGCGGCGTCCGAGTGGCTCATCCGAGAGCAGTCGATCTGAATCGTTTTCCCACCTTCGCATCCGAGGAGACCCGTGAAATAGTCCTCCGCTGCGCCTTCGGGTCCGTCGTATTGCGGGTAAAGCACGTGCTTCGCAGCGAACGCCCATTCCGGTTTCGGGCATCCCATCCACCACCACGTCAGGTTGAGTTCGTGCGAGTAGTGTTGCCCTAATGAACCGCCTTTTTGCCCGTAGACATGCAGCCAACGACTATTCGCATCAAAGGTTGGAATGAAGTTGTATTTCCCGAAGACGCGGGCGTGATAGAGGTCTCCGATTGCACCGTTCAGGACAGCACGCCGAATTTTTCGGTTGTTCGGGAAATGACGCATAAAATAACAGAATTGAAGCGTTTTACCGGATTGTTGTGCGGCTGCCTCCATCTCTAAAATTTCAGGCGCGCGGATGGCGTGCGGTTTTTGCACCAAGACATGCTTGCCCGCGTTGAGCGTATCCAAGACTTGCTGCAATCTACCATCAGGAGAAGTCGCGAGGTAAACCGCTTCAACAGCAGAATTGTCCAGAAGCTCGTGATAGTCGGCGTATCGGTGTGGCACCGCGTTGTCATCGCCTACCTGTGCTAGGCGAGTTGGGTCGCGTTCTGCAATCGCAATGACGTTCAACCGAGAGGTCGCATTGGCAGCGAGAATCGCTTGGTTGCCTGCCCATCCACACCCAACGACTCCGAGTTGAATGAATTGGTTTGTCATGAGGAAGTCCTTCTACTTCTTCTGTGGAAGCGATTTTTAATAAGAGATATCTACTGTATCAGACATGTGGAAATCAATATTAAAGGGGAGTGAGATGTCCGATTCTTTGTTGGCAAAGTGCAGTGAAAAATCAATGAGCGTGAATCCGACTAACTCCTTTGTTTCTGGATGGAAACGTAGTATAATATCCTCCGCGTATTCAACATAGTCTGTGTATTCAGGGTTGCCACGTGTTACATAGAGGACATCAACCTCTTGGTCATAGAAGATTTTAATTTTGCTTTGGTGGTTACTCATCTTGGTTACCCCATTTGTCGGTAACATCCCACATAAAAATCCTCGCCGTTATCTTGTTGTTCCAAACCCTTTGGTTAAAAAAGTTGTCCTAACGCGGAAATGCTCTCAAGCACCCACGTCGGTTTTGCAACTCGGTGCTCCAATTGATCCGATTTAAATTTCCCGGTTTTAACGAGGATACTCCGCATCGCCATTCTATCGGCACCAAGGATATCGGAAGTGATGTCGTCGCCGACCACAATTGCTTCACTTGGAGAGCGTTGAAGGCTTTCAAGGGCAATGTTGAAGAACGTTTCACTCGGTTTGCCCATGACTTTGGCAGTTGTGCCTGCGGCTGCCTCCAAAAGTGTCACGAACGCACCACAATCCAAGAACATGCCTTCAGCAGAGAGCCAATAGAGGTTTTTCTGTAACGCTATCAGTTCGGCACCGTTCATCAACAAGCGAAAGGCGTGATTTAAAGCGTGAAAATCAAACCCTTCGCCGTAGTCTCCAACAACGACAAAATCAGGTGCATTGTCATCTATTGGTATCTCCTTGAAGAACGCTTTGACGGCATCATCGACCATGAAATGGCAACGGTTCTTTGGTTGCGCGTGTAGGTATTGGAGACAGGCATAAGTTGCATTGAAAATCTCATCTTCGTAGATATCGAAACCGAGTGCCTGCATCTGCGCGTGAAGCATCTTTGGCGTTTTGGCAGTCGTGTTTGTCAAAAATCGGAGTTGATACTTTTTCTGCCGTAGATAGTTGACGGTCTCAATTGCGCCGGGATAAGGTTCACCTTTAAAGTAGAGCGTCCCATCCAAGTCGATTAAGAAAGCCTTAGGCGGTGTTGGTGTCATTTTCTGCTATTGCCCTCGGTGCGTTAGGGTTCTACAACTTTGTAGTGTTCAACCTGTCCGTTTCGGATCACTTGGATTGCGAGGCTTTTGACGGGGTGTCGGTTCGCATCGTAATGCGAAATGGTTGTCGCCCCTTTGTAATCGCTAACCTTTGCGAACGTATCACGAACAGCTATCGGATCAAGCGAACCTGCTGTTTCTATTGCCCGCGCCAAGAGTCGCATCGCATCGTAGCCCGACGCGGCGATTCCATCCGGTGGACTTCCGAATTGTGCGGTGTAACCACTTACGAATTCCTGTACATCGGGGTCTTGTGTCGCAACCGAGAAATTGGTTGGATAGTAGCTGTCATCCAACACACTGTTATCGTCTAAGATACTGAGAAATCGTTCTCTATCATCCCACGCGCTGCCGCCAAGAAAAGCTCCTGTGATACCGATTTGTCTCGCTTCCTTTATTAGTGATGGTACTTCTGGCTGAAAACCGGGGCAAAAAATAACGTCAGGTTGGACCTTATGAATTTCTGTGAGCAGTGCGGTAAAGGCGGTCTCACCTACGGAATAGGCACCACTATAAACGATTTCTCCACCATTTGCCTGAAAAGCCGCCTCGAACGCATGGACAAGATCTATCGTATAGGGATCGCCTTCCTCGATAATCGTTGCTGCCGTTTTAGCTCCAAGTTCGTCAGGGTTCATAGCGAAACCCGCCATCACTTTCCCTTGAAATGGGTTTGGCACTGTAATCAGAAATACATAATCTCCAGATTCTGGGACGTTTGAACCACTGGAACCCGGAAGCATAAGTCGTTGCGCCTGTTGCGCGATCGGACCGACTTCGACGGAGTTGCTGGAGTAAACGGGACCCAATAGTGCAAAGACATCTTCGACTTCAATGAGTTCTTTTGCGGCAGTGACGCTGGCTTCTGGTGTTGGCGGTTCACTCGCCACGGGTTGATTGTCTCGACTGATAAACGCTATTTCCATACCCAGCACGCCACCTTTTTCATTAATTTGGGCACGAGCAGTTTCAGCCCCTTGGCTAAAGGTCGTAAAGGTATTGGAGGGTTGGATCACGCCAATTTTTAATGTCGCTTCTGTTGGGGTGGTGGTAGCATCGGGTTGAACCACTTGATTCACGCGTTCGCACCCTGTCAGAGCAGTGAGCAGGATAACTGAAATTAAGATAAAAATTCTCGTAGACATAAAATAAATTTTCTCCTTTTGCAGGGGTATTCAATTGTACGATTTGGATCATGGTTTTGCTTTACATATGTGCCCGTTCTTAGGAAAGATCGCGAGCGCAGCTCGCTCCTACAGAGGAAGACGTATCCATATATATAAAGTGAATAGGTACAATTGAATG
>JAJDXV010000107.1 GCA_022823085.1 Candidatus Poribacteria bacterium | reverse complement strand
GCGGAAGAGCATCTCACCGGATGTTTTCATGGTTCGCGGAGTGTCAAAAAAAGAGATCCGAACATACAAAACGTGGGAACAACCCCCGACGCTTGATTTTGTGTTAGAAGTTGCAAGTCCGAGCACATACACGAAAGACTTCAACGAAAAGATGGAGATTTACGCCAAGATTCTGCGGGTCAAAGCGTATTGCATCTATGACCCGTATCATGAGATTGACCCGTATTTCGTTGGGTTCCGACTTGTCGGTGAGGCGTATGAGGAGATACCGTTTGTGAACGGACGGATCCCTCTTGAAGTGTTGGGCTTGGAGTTAGGTGAGCATGAGGGTGTGCTGCGTTTATATGATCCTGTTCAGGCTGCGTGGTTATTTACGTCTCAAGAACGCGTAGGCGATGCGGAAGTCCGCGTCGCACAAGCGGAAGTCCGCGTCGCACAAGAAGCCCGTGCACGACAAGAGGCAGAATCTCATGCGGTAGCGGAAGCCCGTGCACGACAAGAGGCAGAATCTCATGCGGTAGCGGAAGCCCGTGCACGACAAGAGGCAGAATCTCGTGCACAACACGCTGAAGCCGAACTCGAACAACTACGCGCAGCACTTCAACGCCTACAAAGTTCCGAATAACCAATTCCAACAGATGCACTCGCGACTATCACTAAGTGTTATTTACTTTATCAGACGAAGATTTTCCTTCTGCAAACCTTGACCAAAAAACTCGACTCCGATATTTTTGACTAAGGCACGAGTTTTTTGGTCAAAACTACCAACCAAAACAGGAGTCAATCTATGAATGAAAACGAAAATGGAAATAAACCGAAAGTCAGTCTCGGACTGCTTTACGGGATTATCATTGCGATTGTTGCGGGTGCACTTATCGGCGGTTACGCACCAAACCTCGCAATCCACACAACAATACTCGGTGAGGTCTTCCTAAACCTCCTAAAGATGATAGTCGTACCGCTCGTTATCCTGTCTATGATCGTCGGGATAACCAATTTAGGCGACATCCGCAACATCGGCTCCATCGGTGGACGAACCGTCCTGTACTACATGGCAACAACCGCTATCTCTGTTGTTATCGGGATGATTCTTGTGAACCTCATCTCGCCGGGGAAAGGACTCTCACAAGGCGAAGAACGCCCCGACCTGAGCTACACGCTCTCTGGTCCCGATATGCTCACTGTTGAAATGAGCGGAGAATTTAATCGGACCTATAACAATAAATATGTCATTACACTTACCGACCAGAACGTGAGCGGTGAAATCAAAACAATCTCTGGGACAACAGCCACGGTAGATGCTTGGCACCCGCTATCCAAGGATGCCCGTTACGTTACAACAGAGGGGGGAGAACGCCTGTTGTTCATTGACGGTCAGCTTGTGGCGATAGAACCCCGAAACACAGGCACTGGCGTTAACATCAACCTGCCCATCGCAGCATCAGTGTCTGGCAAAATGGAAAAGACGATGGGCAGCACTATCAAAGAGGTCTTCCTCGGGAACGAGGAGACCGGCAAAGAGGGGATGATACCCTCAAACGTCTTCAAAGCGATGGTGCATACCGACATTCTGCCTTTAATCTTTTTCTCACTCCTCATCGGTGCCGCACTGTCCATGCTCGGTGATATTGGCAAACCGGTCATCGCTGTGATTTCCGGGCTTAATGAGGCGGTGATGAAACTCGTCCACTGGATCATGTACGTCGCGCCCCTCGGTATCTTCGGTTTAATCGCAGGCAGGATCGGCGAGGCAAAAGGGTTCGCAGGCTTCTGGCCCGAACTCGTCGCCGTCGGTAAGTATAGCGCGACAGTCGTGTTAGGACTCGGCGTACACGCGGTCATCGCTTTGCCGATACTCCTACTGCTCCTCGGACGCAGAAATCCGCTCAATTACTTCAAAGGCATGGCGACGGCACTCCTCAACGCCTTTTCGACCGCGAGTTCGAGCGCAACCTTGCCGCTAACAATGGAAGGCGTTGAAAATCAGAACGGTGTCTCCAGACGGACCTCCAGTTTTGTGCTTCCCTTGGGCGCGACCATTAACATGGATGGCACTGCACTCTATGAAGCGGTCGCTGTGATGTTCATCGCGCAGGTCTATGCGATCTCCATGGATCCAGCGCAACAGGTGGTCGTCGTCCTAACAGCGACATTGGCAGCCATCGGTGCCGCAGGGATTCCAGAAGCAGGTCTCGTCACGATGGTTATCGTCCTCAGAGCCGTCGATCTCCCCGTAGAAGGTATAACGCTTATTCTCTCTATCGATTGGCTACTCGACCGGTTCCGTACCACAGTTAACGTCTGGGGCGACAGCATCGGCGCAGGCGTAATTGAGGCGTATGAATCCAGAGACGGAGATACAACCGAAGTGCCAGCCACATCGTAATTAGAAATGAACACACAAAACGAACCGAACCCTCAAAAATCTGCCCCCAGCGGCGCAACGATCCTCGCAATCATCAGTGTCGTATTTGCTGCCGTATGGATCGCCTTCGCCTACTACAAAGGCAACAGTACCGACAGCAGTCGGATAATGCTACTCAATCCGGTAGTACCGATATTGTTGATTGTGCTACTCACACGTGTCTACCGATGGATCGACATCAGAAGCATTGTCATCTTGGAAATAGTGATGATAAGCGCCTGGCTCTTTATGCGTCTGTTGGGGGTGCTGATGCCCTTCATTTTAGGGTTCGGTTTCGCTTACTTCTTCAGGTTTATCTGGAACGCGCTCCCGTTGAAAAAACAGTACCAACGCGGCATCGCAACCGTCGTAATTCTCCTCGTCTGTGGCGGTGTGCTCCTCTATACCGGCAGGCAGGTCAGCAAACAAGCCAGCCAAATGGGTGTTGGATTACTGAAATTTTACTACGAAACTTTGCTACCTTATGCCGTCGGAGAGACTTTTACAACTGTTACGATCAGCGTTAATCCGTCCACCGTCGAAGGTGAAGTTCCCAATCAGCGCATGGAAGAAGACCCGCCGTCAGAAACGTTCTATCTCAGTACCAGTAACGGCATTTATGAAATACGTCGAAATCCGGAAGGGAAACCCGCCCGGATCGGCATCACGAACGGCGCGATCTTTGGTAAACGGGTACAAGCACTCGCAGCGAGCGAAAACGTTATCTACGCCGGCACGCCGAACGGATTGTATCGTTACTATAGAGTCCCGCCTGCTGGCGATGCCGAAACACCCGGGCAAAGGGCAAACGCAACCCAGATATGGCAGAAAGTGCCAGGCACCCCTTTCGATACACGCAGCATCCAAGCCATTAATATTCTTCAGTGGGACGAAACACAGATTTACGTCGGAACGCAAAATGGACTCTATGCAAGTAACGATGCCGGCGAAACATGGCAGTCTGTTGCCCCTACCATTTATAGCGATAGGTCGATTGTTAGTATCATTTCCGTTACAGGTACCAATGGCGATCGCGTAACTTACGTCGCCAGTACAAGGCAAATCGACGCGGAAATCGTTTCAGAACAGATGAACGCCTTGCCTATAACCGCAGCCGTGCATTGGCACCTGGAAGGCTCTTCTCTCGAATGGGAAGAGCTCCCTTCAATAAAACGCATCGTTTACGCACTCGCAGGCGTCAATGAAACGATAGGAGACACAAACGGCACTTCACAAACCTCCAATATCGAATTATATGCCAGCACCCCCGATGGACTCTATCAATTGAATAGCTTTCATGGCGACTGGGAAAAAACGGAGCGGGTGCCTGCAATTTCCGGGACACCAGCAACCCCGCTGTTAGTCTCTGGACCTTCAGGGTTATACATCGGTAACAGTGCCGCCATCTGGCACCGCGCCACACCCACCGCCAAATGGCAACCCTTTACGACTTACAAAGCAGGCATCGGTGATGCCTACCAGGACCAACCCATCGTCGAGCAGGCAAAATCGTATCTGACCGAAAGAATCCCGACAATCGCACAGACTGTCGGCGAGGCTGTCAAAGAAGGGTTTCAGTTCGCAGGCTCAATCGCTTTTGGGTTCGGCGGTCTCGTAGCCACTGCAGCCCTCACACTCATCGTCTTCGTCTACGCGAACCAGTCGTTTGACAATTATTTTAGGAGTTTCCTCGCGCTTGTACCTGAGGGCCATCGCGACACGACTAAGGCTTACATGCGTGAAATTGATAACAATCTGCAGGATTTTCTAAAAGGACTCGTTACAGTCATCGCGATTGTCTCAATAATTTCTGCCGTTGCCTATAGTATCATAGGTGTCCCGTTCGCTTTGGTTATCGGTTTACTCGCAGGTGTATGTAATGCCATACCGACCTTCGGACCCTTTATCGGGGGCGGTTTCGCTTATATAGCGATGCTGATGGGCTTGGCAGCCGGCGACTTCGCGTGGACCGATTTTCTCATCCGCTGCGCATTCGTGTTGGGAACAATCCTCGGCATTCAAGCGATTGATAACTCGTTTATTTCGCCAAAAATTATGAGCGACGCTGTCGATGTAGACCCGCTGCTGATTATGTTTGCCGTGATGGTCGGCGCAGCCGTTCTCGGTTTCTGGGGAGTTTTACTTGCAATTCCTATCATTGTTGTGATAAAATCGGTTATTGCCGTTACCAATAGTAGAACGAAACTTGAACAATAGCATGTAATTAGGCGAGGATACAATCCTTGAAGAAACACCCCAGCAAAAACCCTGCAGTGGTAATATGACTTATACAACCGGCGTTGCAGGCGGGGTTTGTAACCCGGCTTGTAGTGGCTTGGTTTAATGAAAAACTGCGTAAATCCATTATTAGTAGGACTTACGCATGATGCTCTTTTGTACCACAATCTGTTAGATTGTGCCACAGAAACGCTGTGTTTTCAGAAAACTTTCATCTCACAGAACAGTTTACATCCAAAAATGCGTAAGTCCATTATTAGTAAGAAAGTTGGAGGAAAAGTGATGGAAACCGGACGTCCCATTGTTGCGATCGTAGGCAGACCGAATGTCGGGAAATCATCGCTCTTCAACAGGATCGCCGCATCAGCACCCGCGACACTGCCTAATATAAACGAAAATACTGAAACCGAGGCGCGCAATACCCGGAAACAGCGTTCTTCACGTAAACGCGCTGTTGTCCACGATACACCCGGTGTAACACGCGATAGGAATTACGCAGATGTCGAGTGGGCAGACCGCGCCTTTACTATCGTCGATACCGGCGGCTTGGACATCGACCCCGACGACCGACTCATTGATAACGTACAAGCGCAGGTGGATACCGCTTTGGATGAAGCGAGTCTGATCATGTTCGTCGTCGATGCACGAACCGGCATCATGCCACACGACATGACCATCGCTGATAAACTCAGAACAACGGATAAACCGATCTTCCTCGTCGTCAACAAGGTGGATAGCGAGCGGTTCCGCAACGAAGCCGCGGAATTCTACGCACTCGGATTCCCTGAACCGATGTGGACATCCTGCGCACAAAACGACGGAATTCGCGAACTCCTTGACCAGATCGTGGAGAGTTTACCGGAAGTCGAGGAAATGTCTGACGAGGCTTCGGGCTCCATAAAAATCGCAATCGTAGGCAGACCGAATGTCGGAAAATCATCACTCATTAATAACTTGTTAGGTGAAGAACGGATGATCGTCGATGACCGACCCGGCACGACACGCGACGCAGTGAATATCCAATTGACTTACGACAACATCCCCTTTGAAATCGTTGATACTGCCGGAATGCGACGCAAATCGGCGATTAAAGACGAACTCGAATCCGCAACCGTGCAACTCGCTATACATAGCATCCGCCAAAGCGATATCGCTGTCCTTGTGTTAGACATAACCCAAGAAGCAGCACAACAGGATAAGGCGATCGCCAATTTCATCGAACGAAACGGAAAAGCCTCCGTTTTAGTCCTGAACAAATGGGACCTCATCGATGCTAAGGATAACACAACACATCCGGCGTTTATGGAAAAACTTGATATACAACTGCCACAACTCGACTATGTGCCACGCGTCTTCACATCCGCCGAGACAGGGCAACGTGTTACCCAAATATTAGCAACCGCTTTAGAGGTACACCGAGAGTATTGCACACATATTCCGACACCACCACTCAACCAATTGCTCATCGAACTACGCAACGCACATCCGCCACCACGTGTCAAAGGCGTGCGTCCCGCTCTGAAATATATCACGCAAGTCGAGACGAAACCGCCGACCTTTTTAATTTTCGGACGGAACGTAAACCGGATTGGCCAATCGTATGAGGCATACCTCGTCAACAACATTCGGAACGAATTCGGATTTCACGGGACACCAATACGTATCTTTTACCGTAGATCATAACCTATAGGACTTACGTTTTTGTACGGGATAGATCACACAACCCCTACATAATAAGCACCGCCTGCAAAGGTTCGCTTAAGGTATAACCTACACAAGGAGGCGCGCATTGTCGAAGTTTAAAATTTTTATCACACGTCCTATCCCCGAAGAGATTGTCGAAAAATTAGCAGAAGAATGCGACATTGATATGTGGCATACCAGTGCCATCTTGCCACCTATCGCTGAAAAAATTCCACCACTTGACGGGTTAATGACCTACGGACACGAACCGGTCTCTCCAGAGATGATTGCCACTGCACCGAACTTGAAAGCGATCTCCGTTGTCGGGGTCGGTTATGATCACGTCCATGTTGAAGCGTGTCGAGAACGCGGCATCGCCGTCGGGCATACACCCGGTGTCCTGAGCGACACCACAGCCGATATGACCATGGCACTCCTACTCGCTGCGGCACGAAACATTGTCCCCGCTTACGACCACGTCCAAGTATCGAAGCAGTGGAACTACTACGATCCGAATATCCTCTGGGGCACCGATGTGCATCATGCGACGATAGGGATCATAGGTATGGGCAGAATCGGGTACGCTGTCGCCAAACGGGCCAAAGGGTTCGACATGCGAGTTCTCTATTACAAACGTGAACGTCGTCCCGACTGGGAACAAGAACTCGGTGTAGAATACGCGTCGCTTGAAGATCTCCTGCGCGCCTCCGATTTCGTGTCGCTCCATGTACCGTTGACCGAGGAGACAACACATCTCATCGGCAAAGCGGAACTCGCACGCATGAAAAACACTGCTATTTTAGTCAATGTCGCCAGAGGTCCTGTCGTTGACCACTACGCGCTCTATGACGCACTCAAAGACGGGCAAATTGCCGCTGCCGCCGTTGACGTAACCGAACCGGAACCGATTAATACCGATCATCCATTACTCAGTTTAGATAACGTCCTTATTGCACCGCATCTCGGTAGTGCAACCGTCCAAACCCGGATGAAAATGGCAACAATGGCGATGGAGAATTTGCTCGCCGGATTGAAGGGTGAGCAGCTGCCCTATGGCGTACTCCAGCCAAACTTTCCATAGTAGGAGCGAGTTTTACTCGCGACGCAATATCACTCCATATACGACACGAACTGAAACAAGGAGGAAAAATGTTAGAAAAACTATTCGCGTTGAAAGACCACGACACCTCTGTAAGGCGTGAACTGGTCGCCGGGCTCACGAATTTTATGACGATTTCGTATATAATCTTCGTACAACCCAATTTCCTTTCAGCCGCCGGTATGAATCATGGTGCCGTCATGGTTGCGACCTGCATATCCAGTGCACTCGCAACATTCCTCATGGCATTTCTAACGAACTACCCGGTTGTTTTAGCACCCGGCATGGGGCTTAATGCCTATTTTGCGTTCGAGATATGCAACCCCAGTTCAGGCTTACCGTGGCAAGAAGGATTAGGTATCATTTTCATAGCAGGTCTCTTGTTCCTTATACTCTCGTTTGTCGGTATCCGTGAAGCCATTATGAACGCAATTCCCACCTCGCTCCAAAACGCCATTGCGATCGGTATCGGGTTGTTCATTGCGTTCATCGGGCTGCAGATGAGTGGTATCATTGCTAAAGACCCGAATACATTTGTAACGCTCGGCGCACTCGATGACAAAAACGTGCTACTCTCTATTTTCGGGATCGCCGTTATGCTGGCACTCCTTGCACGGAAAGTGAAAGGCGCGATCCTCATGGGTATTCTCGCCGCAGCCGCTGCGAGCCTTATCGTCGGGGTCACCAATTTTGACGGAATCGCTAAGATGCCGCCATCCATTGAGCCGACATTATTTAAATTAAGGTTCCCCAACATCTTCGCCAAACTCGAATTGATTCCAGTGCTCTTTGTGTTCTTCGCGATTGACATGTTTGATAGTATCGGCACACTCACGGCAATCGGTTACAGAGCAGAACTCATGGAAGCCGGAAAACTCGCCAAAGCCCGACGCGCTCTTATGACCGACGCAGCCAGCACCGTCGGCGGTGCATGTCTCGGCACATCGACCGTAACGTGCTACATCGAAAGTGCAACCGGTATCGCTGAAGGCGGACGCACAGGGCTCACCGCCGCTTTTACTGGGGTTTTGATGTTGCTCGCGCTCTTTTTACAACCCCTGGTCCAACTCGTCGGCGGCAGCTACCCGATTAACCCGATTATTGGACCCGCACTCATCGTTGTCGGCGGATTGATGCTCCGGAACATCAGCCAAATTGATTGGGAAGACATCACAGAATCGATTCCCGCCTTCCTGACAATGCTGATAATGCCGCTCTCTTTCAGCATCACAGACGGCATCGGCTTCGGGCTCGTTTCGTTAGCGTTCCTTAAATTGGTAACAGGACGTCGGAAAGAAGTCCATCCGATCATATACTATTTCGCACTCTTCTTCATCGCCTGCTATATCGGCGGACTATAGAGGCGTTCGGAATCACTATTCTCCACAGGCGGGGTTTCAAACCTCGCCTTACACCGCTATACATAAGCATTTGCCTGCACAAGATCTTCAGGGGTGTTGATATTAAAAAAAGAGATGCCATCCGGATCAAAAGCTTGCCAGACTTCAGGCGAAACACGCTTTATAGCTGCCCGATCTTGTAACGCGTGGACACGCAGCTCAGATTCTTGCAGCATCAACTCAATGATAGGTAGACAACGTTTAGAATAGGCGGCACACAACGTCTGGAGGGTTATCTGATCGCTATTGTTGCGGTTGGCAGGATTTCCTCGGTAGGTATAAGGCATCACGGCATCGTAACCCTCCAAAACGGATGTGAGATAGGTAAGTAGTTTCGGCACCAAAAACGGACTGTCGCACGCGACACAGAGCACTGCGTCGTATGAAGCGGACATCAAGCCGGTATAGATACCGCCTAACGCGCCAGCATCTGGAACAATATCACCCCGCATCGGCAGACCGAGATGTGCATATTCATCGGGTGTGTTGGTGACAAGGAGGCGTTCATCCGTAACAGGAGCGATACGACGGATAACATGCCCGATGAGCGAATCGTCTCCGAGTTGTATCAACGCCTTATTCTTGCCCATCCGCCGACTCGCCCCGCCTGCGAGGATAACACCTGTGACACGTCCCGATTCTTTACGCGCGTTTGATAACATCGACAATTAAATCACCCACCTGTTGTAGACACTCCGTATTGAGTAGATCAATCTGATCCCGTTTCGAATGGATTTTCAACGCGACACGCCCCACATCTCCAGCCGTCAACGTAACCGTTTCAAATCCGCGACTGGCAATCGGAATGCTGTCCAACCCGACCCCGATCGGTAGGTAACGTTCCGAGACCCGGACACCGAGCGATTCACCCGATACGCGGAAAAGGTCTGCTAACGTCCGCGTTGTCTGAACCGGTGGAATCCCATAACGTGTGACCATGTTAACGCCGTTCCCGACACCGAGACCGTCCAAATTAATAATGTAGGTATTCTCGCAATCGTATTCATCGGCGTGCGCTTGGATATAACGCAGTGCGCCGCACATGCCGTACTCCTCCGCACCAGTGGCAAGGAACGTTATCGGTTTTTTCGCGTCGAGTGCCATCACCACACGTGCGACTTCAAGCATAACACCGACACCAGACGCGTTATCGAACGCACCGGGAGAACGGTTCTGCGTCGTATTGGCTTGTAAAAGCAACAGACAAAAAACCGTGATTCCAGCAACAGACCAGACGATATAATCGTAGAGACTGGGTAACCCAGCCCCGACAGTACCGACCTGAATAGCCGCGACGACTGTTAAGGCGACAAGACCGGTGATGGCTATACCGTAAGACGCTGCGCGCACTGCGATCGGTAATGTCTGTGATTTGGAGTCGTAGTGCGCCACAAAAAGTAAAGTCGGCGTATTGCCATCTCTTTTCCGACCGTTCGTTGCAATGATGTTCTCTGTGCGGAGTCTTCTACCGACATCATACAAACCTTCAAATCGTTTCTGCCACTGCGTAAAAAACAGTGCTATGAAGAGACTGAATAGACACACGAGACAGACAGGTATCGGAAACCGGTCCCCGATCCACGGTACAGACAAAACGACCGGTATAAAGAGCATAGAAATGATACGAGGCAAAACCTCGGCGGGGAATTTTGTAAACGAGAACGGTTCCCATGAAACATCTAATCCTAACGCTGTAAATTGGCTAACGATATAGTCTTGCACTTCCGCCTCACCCGCGCTGCCCACCAATCTCGGAATAGCGAGTTGTGTGATGTGGTCGTATGCGCGCGCTGCATTGTAAGTGGGGTGCGTATCCATCGCAATTAATTCAATCTTTGCCTAACTCTGACCGGAATCGTCTGCCTAAACGTCCTTTGAGTGTGCTGGCAATTTGGCGTTCCGACTGTGCAATATTATGCAGTTCGTCAGGATCGTCTTCCAAATCGTATAATTCGGTCACGTCGTTATAGTTTTCGATGAGTTTGTGGGTCGCCGTACGGATACACCGGAAGTTTCGGAGTGCGCTGACGGTTTCGGAGCGGTGCGTTTCGGTTTCACCACGCAGTAACGGTGCGATAGAGCGAGCATCAATTCGAGGTAACACCGGCACACCGGCGAAATCACAGATCGTCGGGTTCAGGTCAATCAGTTCAACCAAACCGTCTGAAACCTGATTTTTTGGGATCCCGGGTCCAGCGACGATAAGTGGCACTTGCAATGAGGCTTCATAAGCGACGCTTTTGGTATAGAGTCCGTGATCACCGAGCATTTCGCCGTGGTCGCTCGAATAGATGATATAGGTATTGTCAAGCATTCCGCGCTGTTCAAGTGCGCGAAGCATCTCACCGATCTGGTCATCAATGAGTTCCGTCGCGGCACAGTATTGTTGTCGAGTTACAGCAATCTCTTCGGGACTGATATCCACAACGCGTCGTTTCACCCATTCAGGTTTTCCGTCCATATCGTCAACAATAGGCGGCGGCATCTCCGCATTCCGATATTTGTCGCCGTATTCAGTCGGCGGATCGAAGGGGTCATGGGGGCCGACGAAACTGACGAACATGTGCCACGGGAAGTCGTCGGGAATCGTCTCAATAAATTCAGTCGCGCGTCTGCCGATGTAAGTATCCGCGAAATCCTCCGTTGAGAGCACAGAGTCGTGTGAACCGTTCTTTATCCAGCTGCCACGACTGCGTTTCCGATAATCCTCGTGAAACGCTTGGAGCATACCTTTTTCCTGAAGATAATGCGTATAAGGACCGATAGGTGTTGGCGAACTTCCGGCGTGCATCTTACCTTCACACTCTTCGGGATGCGTGAACCCCCAACTGTACGTGCGAGGGCGGTCGCCGTAGCGTCCGTTATAACCGTCAGGTTTGGCGAGGTCGAGTTTTCCGACGCATCCGACACGATAGCCGTGGTCGCGGAGTTGCTGGTAGTAAGTCGGGACAGTAGCAGGCAAAAAACTGCCGTTATCCACTGCGCCCAATCGAGAGGGTTGCAGACCGGATGCAAGTCCGATCCGTGATGGCGCACAAACCGGCGCATTGACTGTGCAATTTGGGAAACTCACACCGGCTTCTGCTAACCGTCGTAGGTTAGGCGTATTGAGTGCAGGCGGCGCATGCTCAGCGGTTTCGAGATAGTCGTATCGGTGCTGGTCCGACATGATAAAGAGAACATTAGGTCTATCGGTTTTTCGAGTCATTTTAATTATTCCGTAGTTTTTCCATACTTTAACGTGTGGGTAGCATCACAAGGACACGCGGCACATTTCAACGCTCTTCGTTTCATATTTGGATTGCGACTGCCTGATAACCATTTTCGACAAGGCTAATGGCTTCCTCGCGGTTGATTTCGAGTATTTCGCCGAGGGTTATTTTTAATGTATCCAACAATTCATCGCGCGTTTTTTCTTGGCAATTCACGCTCGGAATTTCCTGGATCCGTCCGACCCACCACTCTCCGCGTTGCTGGATGAGCGCAGTATAGGTATGTGCCATGAGGCTCTCCCTTCTTTGTTGTTTAGGTTTATTATACACAGTATTATGTCAATTTTCAAGTATAAAATGGTACCAAAACAAGCGCAAATTTCTTGCCAAAAGCTGCTGCCTATGTTATTATGTTTCTGTAATTCTTAAATTAAGGAGACTGACATGGCAGTTTTTTTACATACACGGGTTCGCGTCAGCGACCTTGACGGTTCTATCAATTGGTATTGCGACCACTTAGGATTTAAAGTCCTCAGTCGGAGCGATAAATCCCCGGCAGGCAACCAGATCGTACATCTCGAACTTCCGGGCAACGCACACACGTTAGAATTAACCTATTCACCCGATTTTGAACTTCAGGTCCAAGAAGACCTGATGCACTTCGCTATCGGTGTCCCCGATATTGTCGAATTTTGCGACGGATTAGAGAAAGCCGGACTGGAGATTTGGCCCGATGAATGGCGTAAACAGTTCACGTCTGGCGGCATGAAGATGGCGTTCATTACCGACCCTGACGGCTACGAAGTCGAAATCTTAGAACGAAAGGACGCTGCCGGCGATCCGCTTGACGTACTTGACGAATCTTAAACGTAAGGCCAAAACTGGTTCCACGCCGTTAGCCAATCTTTTGCACGGCTTTCAACGGTGACAGGACCGGTGATCTCGATGCCCGATCGTCCCTTGAACTCAGCGAGTTTCTCGACGCTTGCGAGTTCAATCTTGATTGTCGTCGGTGTATCCGGGACGTACGGTTTAACGCGTGTGAAATCCGAGAGTGCCGCCTTGGTTGCATCTTCAATGAATTGACGTGCGCGAACGGGTGGCAGTTGTCTCGCGCTAAATCGGCTTAACCCTTTTTTCACAGCGACTGTTGGCAGTTCATCGCCGAGGAGTTCTTTGGCTTCTCGGCAGACTGCCGCATCGCCTGTAACAAGCGCGATCGGCACACCGTAAGCACCGTTAAGCGCAGCGTTCACACCCGTTTCACCGACCAAATCGTCGTTGAACCAGAGATTCCGATACTGCACACTGGAGATGGTATGACACAGGACACCATCAGGTGTACCGTTACGGGCATGCATACCGATAAGTAGACACGCATCGCAACCGTCTTCCCACATATCGTCGTAGCGTCCCCAGCCGTGATGTGCGACCCATTCACAATCTGGATGAATCTTATCTGGGATCAGCGAATTAAAGGTCCACCCCTGTCCTGCCCCGTGGCAATCCACGACAACGACTTCCGTCGCACCTGCCGCTTTCGCACCGCGCACGGCGGCGTTAATCTCTTCCGTATAAAGGTGTCGTCCCTCTTCAAACATCGCCGCGCCACCGCTCACCTGATCCCACACAACAATACCACTAACACCTTCCATATCCGACATAATTAGTACTCGCACGATTCCACTCCTTTCCGTAGATTTTCTTTTCAGTGTAGCATAACCTGTTAGGTTGTGCCAGTGTGAATGTCTGTCATAGGCATTTACACTGTTTGAGTATGCCCAATTAATTTTAGGTTTTACAGGACTTACGCGATTTTGATGATATGACACGCCGTTAGCGAGTAAACTCTGAAAGAACAGAGACTTTTTCAGTGCACAGGCTAACAGCCTATGCTACAAAAGAGCAACCTGCGTCAATCCTAACCTTTAGAAAATCGACAATTAGGTTGATTTTTGTTAGGTAAACGGTTAAAATTATAGCATGAATCAAAGAGATACTTTGCTTAACAAGGCACAGCGAAACCCGAATGGATTGCAATTTAGAGCATTTGAACAACTCCTGCGTCAATGCGGATGGACGCAACGCCGTCAACGAGGGAGTCATCGGGCTTGGTACTCACCTAATGGATACCGTCTCATTGTCCAACCTAATCGTTCTATGGCAAAAGGGTACCAAGTTCGCCAATTTCTCAAACAATATAATCAGGAGAAAGCAGATGAAGAAGAATAACCCTGACGATTTTGATGGCTTCATGGTTAACGTATTTTTCGACGAAGATGGCGATTATCTCGCGCACCTCGTAGAACTGCCTAATGTATCGGCTTTCGGAGCGACACCCGTTGAGGCACTCAATGAACTAAAAACAGCGTGGGAACTGATAAAAGAATGTTACCAGATGGACGGTGAACCCATTCCAAAAGCACCTTCACGGGATGAATACGAAGGACCATTCAATGTTCCTGTTGATGCGCAGCTCTATCATTTTCTAACAGATGAAGCATCGAAAGCGGGAATAAGTCTTTACACACTCGTCACACAGAAACTACAGTCAGCGGAGTCTGTCGTTGATAAAAAGTGAAGCATTTATAGCCTTTCTGTTACTCGTAGCATTATCTCGGGTCATCCGCGGAAATCCGAGATTTGCGGCGTACTTTCCCAAATGCGACCTGCCTTCAGACAACAATTAACAAAATATTTACACACCCGACAGCAAATTAAAGTTTGACACGCAGAACCATTCAGTTTTCATTTTTTAACCTTTTCCGCCGAAATCAACACAGTCATCAGTTAACAATCCTCCCTGAAATGGAAATCTGATGTATCAAAGCAGCTCTTAACTGAGTACTGACAACTGCGTACCTGCGTACTTCTTTCATTTACCCCCATTTTTTTCTGAGTATAGACTATAGTTGTTATAGGTTGTTGTGTGTGTGAGAAAGTCAATAGGTTGCTAAGTCGGTATCCCCTCTGCATCGATAGTCCGCGAGAGAAGTTAGGAGTGCTTGAGAAGTCCAAGTCTCCATCAAAACGTCCTTTATCAAGGTAATAACAGCATGAAGTTTCCGCGCTGTATTTCGATGCTCTGCCACGGGTTGTATGGTCTTC
>JAJDXV010000072.1 GCA_022823085.1 Candidatus Poribacteria bacterium | reverse complement strand
CCACTGATAAATGTGGACTGAAAACAGTAAATAATGATACAATCTCTAACATGGGTAAACATCCTTGTAAGTTTGGTTGATTTTACCTATAACTTTAGGATATTTACCCTATTTTGTCAACTATTTTGGCGAAGGTATTGATATATAATCTATGCCAGACTATATGAGACACAACATCTGGACCAATCATACGTACGCGATTTTAGATACCTACACTACTTAAATTTTTGTGATCTTTTTATCACAAACGAAAAATCGACTCCGCACATAGTCGATTCGTTACCCTATAACAATATAAGGGAAACACGCATCATGACGAGCAACGAATTGAAAGGTGAACTATAGATTTGAATCGTAGGTGTCAATTTAGGGGTTTTTCACGGTATTTTGTAGGAATGTCTCTACAAATGCCGCCCCTACGGGGCTTGACTCCTTTTTTCACTGAAGCTGCTATAAACATTCCGTCGCTACGCGACTGAAAAGGGTTTTGAAGTCTTCAAGGTCCCTCTGTAAAATCCGGTTCGGTTGCAAACCGAACCTACCGGGCCTGGGTCCGAGATGTGTATTTTTTTAAAATTGACACTTATGGTTCGGTCGTAAACTGAATCTACGTTTCTTGGGAACGCTGCGGTTATTTTTTTAAATCGACGCTTATGGTGAACCATAGACTTGAACGTTAAAAATCCACATTACATCCCCCTATAACCTTTCAGTCATTATCAGGCATACATAAATGAAAAAAATAGTTAATGGAAAACTAAATGAACCTCACTACGGATTCTCTTGCTCAAAACGGATATAAACGAATTATCAGTATCTGCTTTGTCTTACTTCTTTCCTATTGTTCTCCTCTCATGGCACAGGTGAATATCTTCACGGGTGAAACGATGAAGCAGATGCAATTAGATCCGGGGTGGTATAACAGTATCGCCTTGGATTTAACGTACCGTACGGGCAATACGGATCTATTGACGACACGTGGACGATTCCGCTCGGACTATCTCTCAAAAAGGTATCACGGTTTTGTTTTCGGAAGCCTACAGTACGGTCGTAGAGGTGGTAAATTTTTTATCAATAAAGGCATGACACATGCCCGTATCATCCGACGTTTAAACCCGCAGCTCCTTTTTGAATCCTTTGTGCAAAAACAGTTCAATGAATCTATACGTCTCACCGACCGGAATTTAGCAGGTGGCGGGATACGCTTTGATTTATATCCATCAAGTCCAAAATTTAATATCTATCTCGGTATCGGTGCGATGTGGGAACATGAACGTATCAATGACAAAACGGAGGATGCGATTACAACCCGCATTGTTCGCTCAACGAACTACATCAACTGGACGGGTCGGCTGGCAGAACACATCACAACGAGCGCGACCGGGTACTACCAGTTCCATCTACGACGTTTTCGAGATTATCGTATCCTGTTTGAAGGCAGCCTGACATTCCAGTTGACGACGAAGTTAGCGTTCCCACTTCGCGTGAATTTCCGATACGATAACGAACCGCCAACAGGTATCCGCAAACATGATGTGGAAATATTTAACGGATTACGGTATACTTTTTAATGGTTATCAGTTATCAGTTATCAGTTATCAGTTAAGAGACTTTTATGGCAGTTGCGAATTCTGTCCATTCCACAAATGTTTCGGGTCTGATAATTGGCAGGTATAAAAAAGGAGATCTTATGCAGAAGGTGAAAACTTGCACTTGGCAGATAAAAATAATCATTTACATCGGTGTAACCCTGATCACACTGTGGAATATTGCGTGGGCAGATGGGCATCTTCAGATTGAAGAGAAGGCGCAGAAACTGGTGTTAAAGGGTAAAATATCTGAAGCACTCGGTGAATACGATGAACACCTAAAGGGTGCTGTTGAGTACCTCGTTTGTGGACACAACGGTAAAGAATACGAGAGTATCATCGTCGTCGAGGCAACAGGAAAAGAAATTTACGAAGCACTCGAAAAACTCGGCGTTAAAGCTGGAACGCCTCCGGGGTACGACGAAGCGAAAGATGAGCCGACCCCTCCCACAGGGACGGAGTTTCTTATTTATGCCGAATGGAAAGAGGGCGAGGAAACCAAAAAAGTTCGTGCCGAAGAACTCATTTTCAATGTAAAAACCAAAAAAACGATGTCGCACGTCGCTTGGGTCTATTCCGGTTCACGGATCGTAGCAGACTTGGACAGCGATGATGAAGATGCGATGATGCCGCAGGCGTTTATGAGTAACGATATCGTCGCCTTGAAACGGTTTGATGCAAGCGCGCTTTTCCAGAATCCGCTTCCTGAATCGGAAGAGGAAAACATCTATAAAAAGAACGCAGCATTGATGCCGAAACTCGGAACACCGGTTACACTGACGATTGAGGTTAACCAGAAAATGCAACTGTATGTGCTAATCACAGGAAAGGTCCAAGGTGTGGGGTTCCGCAATTTCACACAACTCAACGCTCGGCAGCTTGGCGTTAAAGGGTATGCGAAAAACCTGCCAAACGGCAAAGTTGAAGTCGTCGCTGAGGGTGATAAGGCACAGTTGGATGCGTTAATCGCTTTGCTAAAGAAGGGACCGCGCTTTGCGAGAGTTGATTCGCTTGACGTTGACGAGCGTTCGTTCACAGGCGAATATGAGAGTTTCGGCATTCGGTATTAAACCATGACGCATACGCCGCCCCCCTTCATATCGGGGATCCTCCTTGCAGCAGGACTTTCTACTCGGATGGGAGAGCCGAAGCAGCTGCTTCCTTTTCGAGAAAGCACTATCGTTGAAACCGTGGTGGATAGTATGCTGGGTGCCAAGTTCAATGAGGTTATCGTTGTCGTCGGGCACCGCGCAGCGGAGATTGAAACGCAATTGGGAACTCGCCCACTTCAAACCGTTTTTAACCCGGATTACCGCGACGGCATGTTGACCTCCGCACAGGCAGGTATCCGTGCATGCAAAGAAAGCGACGCGTTTGCATTGATGCTCGTGGATCAGCCGTTCATTACATCCGACCTAATCAATCGGGTTATAGAGGCATATCAGCGGACAGAAAAGGGGATTGCCGTACCGAGTTATAATTACAAGCGCGGTCATCCGGTGATCTTTGCGCAGAAATATGCGTCGGATATACTTGCTTTGGGGACTGAAAGCGACGGCGTGCGGAGCCTCTTGAAAAAATACGGCGACGATATTCACTATGTCGCCGTAGATACAGATGATGTGCTGCGGGATATTGATGACCGCGAAGATTATGAACGCGCCCTAAAGGAGATATAAAAATGAACGCACCGCGTAAAGACGCAACAGAAATTCCGGAATCAATACCGACCACCGTGACGTTGGAAGAATTTCTTGAGAACGATGTCCCAGGCTATGAATACATTGACGGCAAATTAGTCCTGAAGTCCCCGCGAGAAAGACAACTCCCGATCCCGACGACGATGACACCGGAAGAATTTCTTGAGAACGATGTCCCAGGCTATGAATACGCCACAGGAGAATTAATACCGATGTCCCCAGCAACGAGAAGACACGGTAAGATCAGCGCAAAGGTTATATGGCATCTATCCTCACATGTCTACGAAAATGGATTGGGGGAATTGTATACCGCCGAAACGATATTTCAGGTTGGCGACCGCATGATGAAGCCGGATGTAGCTTTCGTTTCAACCGATCGCTTGGATGTTGACGAAGATAAAACGTTCCCGATACCGCCCGACTTGGCGATTGAAGTGGTCTCTCCGACGGATGTCCACTACCGTATTGTCCGCAAGGCACTCGACTATCTGGAGGCAGGTACCCATCTCGTCTGGGTACTTGATCCTATCGCTAAAACGGTGACAGTATACCGTTCTGAAAACGACATTGAGATACTTACGCGCGAAGCCACATTAACAGGTGAGGATATTGTGCCAGGGTTTACCTGTCGCGTAGAAAATCTGTTTGAATGATATTGACAATTCAAAATGTAGATAGGACGTACGACGGCTTTCTAACTTTACACTTTCCTAATGCGTCGGAACGGATCGGAAACCTGTCCGAGACGAAGTGGAGGACAGCACAAAGGCCAATTATTCAAAAATGTTCAAATCTATTGAAAACGTTCAAAGTATGTGCGAAGAGCACGCATATATCGCAGATAAAGGGTTAGCGACGACCCTCTATCTTGCACATCATCTGAAAAAACCGATCTTCCTCGAAGGTGAACCGGGTGTCGGCAAAACAGAAGTCGCGAAAGTGCTCGCGGATGCTACAGGCGCGAAACTCATCCGGTTACAGTGCTATGAGGGACTGGATGCAAATAGCGCACTATATGAGTGGAACTACACACGTCAAATCTTGCAACTTCGTATTGATGAAGCACGCGGACGCGATAAAGAAGACATTGGTACGGATCTCTTTAGTGAGACATTCCTACTGAAACGTCCGTTATTAGAAGCTATCCAGAGCGACGGCGATGTACCACCCGTTCTCCTCATTGACGAGGTAGACCGTAGCGATAGCGAATTCGAGGCGTTTCTGCTCGAAATTTTGTCCGATTTCCAGATTACCATCCCTGAAATCGGCACAATCAGAGCGAAACATATTCCCTATGTCGTGCTGACTTCCAACCGAACACGAGAGGTACATGAAGCACTCAAACGGCGTTGTCTCTACCAGTGGATCGATTACCCGACAGTAGAAAAGGAGTTGGCAATCGTGCAAACGAAATTGCCGCAGATTGATGAACATCTTGCACAGCAGCTATGTCAGATCATGCAGCTCTGGCGGCAAGGCGACTACTATAAGAAACCGGGAGTCGCAGAAACGCTGGATTGGGCACTGGCACTCATCGCGCTCGGCAAAGGGCAACTCGATGCGGATGTCGTCGCTGAGACGCTCGGATGCGTCTTCAAATATCAGGATGACATCCAACGCGCACGCACTGTAGAACTCTCTGAATTGGGATTAGCGGATGACTCAGTATAAGAAAGGTCAACAAATTGGAACAAAAATCTTCAGAGGGAGTGGCTACCTTTTATTGGTCGCTGCCGCCTTCTGCACGATGATACCTTTACTATGGTTGTTGACCTCCTCCTTTAAGACTGCCAACGAAATTTTCGCTGTCCCGATTCAATGGTTTCCGAGTTTTCCGCCACGTGTTACGTCGTCGCCTTACATCGTCGAAAATGCGTACCCCAAGATTGAAAAACCGATGGCAGTAGATAAGACGGCGTGGGAAACGCTGCAACCCGAACTGACTCAAGCAATCTGGGTGGAGACGCAGACACACATCGCAGTGAATGCACAACTCTCTAATTACCTTCCGTCCGAAGAATTGAGAACTGAAATAACAGAAGGGTTGTGGCAGCAATTGGTCACGAGTTTACCGGATGAAGTCTGGAACGGCACAAAGGCATCTATCGTTACGGCGGTGCAGGACGCGATTATCCCAGAAGCGATTGACACGATCTGGAGCGCAGTGTACCGAGAAGTCGCGATCGGGACGCTCCAGATAGAAGACCTCGATTTCAATCGCACACCGATGGAAACCGTAGAATGGACAGCGACATCAGAAATCGGCGCGCATATTCGTCCATCTACGGACGCGCAGACGGTTGCGAGTCTATCCTACGATTTCCGAGACAGCAACACCCGCTACATAACGGCTACCATCACGACACCTGTGCCAATTGATCGGATTCGACGGATCACGCTCCCTATTCGCGGCGACGCTTCGTATCACCGACTCTTTTTAAATGTATCTGTCCTTCAAACGGCAGCAATTGATAATGGCACCCGTAACGGCATTACGTACCAACCGACACGACCTTTTGTCTTAGAGAACGCATTATGGAAAGATGCTGTCTGGCGATTGCACGGAATCCCCGGTGAATTGGAATCTTCACACATCAAGATGAATCAAGTGGAAACGGATACTGCAGTCGAGTCTACATTAGATACACAAAATGGAAATCAATTGTTCCTGCAATTATCAATACATCAACCGCCTTATCTGTCAATTGTATGGGATAAATTGACCGCTAATTACCGAAATTTGTGGAAGACAGTCCCCTACAATCGTTACTTTATCAACAGTGTCTTTATCGCTACTGCCTCAACGCTTCTCACGCTGTTTTTCTGCTCTCTCGGCGGTTACGCATTTGCGAAATATCGGTTCCGTGGACAGAAGGTACTGTTCGGTATTCTCCTCGCTTCGATGATGGTGCCTTTTCAGGTACTGTTGGTTCCGCTGTTTGGATTGATGTACGATATCGGGTGGCTGAATAGTTACAAAGCGATTGTTATCCCATTTTCGGTAGGCGCGTTTGGCGTATTTCTAATGCGTCAATTTATCGTGCCGATTCCGTCGGAACTGCTTGATGCCGCTCGTATCGACGGTTGTTCCGAGTTCGGCATCTATTACCGGATTGTGTTGCCTATTATCAAACCGGCACTTGGTGCTTTGACGATCTATTCTTTCTTGGGTTCATGGAACGGTTACCTTTGGCCCCTTATTATTTTACGAGATGAGGCAAAATATACGCTGCCGATCGGATTAGCGAACCTCGTCGGCATCTACCGTCAAGACTACGGCATGCTAATGGCAGGCACACTGCTATCCTTGATGCCGATTGTTATCCTGTTTCTCGCGATGCAGCGTGAGTTTGTCCAAGGAATCACTTTAGGAAGTGTTAAGGAGTGAAAAATGTCTGATTACACAACGGTCACGAAAACATCAGCGATACGAGAAGGTCGCGGAAAAGCGTTCACCGTCAACGGAAGGCGGATCGCCATCTTCAATGAGAACGGCACTTTCTGTGCTGTAGACAATACCTGTCCACACGCCATGGGTTCACTCGGCAGAGGCAGAATCCGGAACGGCATCGCGGTGTGTCCAGTCCACGGCTACGCCTACGATACAAAAACGGGGGATTGTCAAACCGATCCACGTCTCCGCATCAGGACATATCCCGTGGTCGTTGAAGATGAGGAGATTAAGGTTGAGGTGCCTCCTATTTCTTCAAGACAGCCCTAAAAATCTGTACGCACACCGACCACGAACGATGTTTTATGAATCGGTTCAAATTGGCTGATCCCTTCCGCTGTTTCTACACGACGGAACCGGTACTCACGGGTGACAATCGTCACAAGTGGTGGAAAGACTTCGTAGCTGGCTTCTACAATAAACGCCGATTTTTCATTTAAGTTGAACAGATCCGTAAAGAAGTTTGTATCCTCGCCCTCGCCAATATCACGTTTCGTATAGAGTACCCGAAACCCGAAACGTGGAATTAACTCGGTGCCTGCGACCGCCATATAGAGTTTCGGATTGCTAATATTATAATCCTCAAACGTGCCTAAGAACTGTAGGTTTGGTGTCGGACGTAAAAAGACCTGCGTATAAAAACCGTGTCTCTCTTCTACATTTGTTTCGAGTCCTAAAAATTCAGGCACATCTGGGTCCGGCGATAGTGATTTCGTTGAGTGGTATGTATAATCAAAGACAGAAGGAATATATCCGTCTCCCAAGATACGGTATTCGACTTTAAAGATGGCTTTGGGAAGTGCCAAGCCAATCCCTATAGCGTCGCCCCACACAAACTCCATTGTTTCTTCTGTTGCGTTATCGGTATCTCCGCCAATCGGTTCGCTCTCTAACCGCGTTACAGAGGCTCGCATAACCGGTTCAAGCTCTAACGGTTCTTCAGGCACAACTTCGTCAGGATCCACTGAAACGTGAAGCAGCGTAAAATCATTATATAAGTCAAGCCGAAACGCGCTTCTCTCAATAATTGGGAATCCCACATCCGCGCCCAAAGCCGTTAGCGGACTTTCCCCTGTTTCTTGTAAATTCGGGTTGATGTCAGTAAGATAAGTAGCGCCGACTTCAAACCGTGTGAAGAAATTGTTATTTTCTGGTTCCGGACGCAGAAAGGGTCGCTGAAACACACGTCCACCGAAAATTGTGGGATCACCGAAGTCATTAAGCATCGTTTCGACACCATTTCGATTGTTGGATTTCCTAAAGTTCAGACTTAATCCGCGTCGGTCATAGTTAGAATAACCGGACATAACCGATCCGTGTCCGATCGTTAAATAGTCCAGCTCGCCAAAACGAAAATAGAAAGGATCATAAGGCTGATTGTAACTCACGTACCGGATGAGTCTTAACCAGGTACTCGGACTATCCCACGACTCACCGTCTTCGGCGAGAAATTGGGCGTCAGCATCGGTTGCGTAAGGGTTGTAGAGTAAAACCAAATCAAATCCGATATTGACTTTACCGAGTGGAATATCGGGTTGCGCCTGAAGTTGAATGTAAGGAGATCTACCGATGAAGGTTAAACCACCGCCGTACAACCCGCTTGTCAGGAAACCCGGCTGTTCCATTGCGCTTAAGGCTCTGTCTTCGGCAGTCGTAAATGGCGAGAAAATGGAGGATAAAATTAGGATGCTAATTGTTGCAAAAACGATGTCCACTCTATAAGATGAAAAAATGTTAGTAGCATTCATACAGTGACAATCCTCCCATCTTTCATCTGGATGACGCGATCGGCGTTCTCCTTTAATCCTTCATGGTGCGTTACAATAGCGATAGTGGTTTGATGTTCCTGGCGGAGTTCTTGGATCAAGTTCATTAAGTTGTCGCTCTGACGACTGTCAAGGTTAGCAGTCGGTTCATCGGCAAAGATAATCTTAGGACGATTCGCGAGGGCACGGGCAAAAGAGACGCGCTGTTTTTCGCCACCGGACAGTTGGGCGGGCCGGTGATGAAGACGATCACTTAAGCCTACCTGTGCGAGGAGTTCTGTTGCCCGGTTTTCGGCTTCAACAGGCTTCGTTCCCGCTATATCCATAGCAACCATCACATTTTCAAGTGCTGTCAGGTAAGGCAAAAGGTGAAACAACTGAAAAACAAATCCTATCTTTTCATGACGGATTACGCTCAAATCTTCATTCACCAAATCAATCAATTCACCGTCAATTCGGAGTTCACCGGCATCCGGCGTTAAAATACAACCGAGAAGGCTAATCAGCGTTGTTTTCCCACACCCACTGTCGCCCATAACCATGACCAGTTCACCCTCTTCGATTCGGATATCGACAGCGTCAACAGCAATGACGGTTGCATCACCTGTGCCAAATCGCTTCGTTAAACCGGTTCCTTCTACGACTGCTGCCATCTATATTTCTCCTCGGAAAGCGATCATTGGATCAACTTCAATTGCCTTCCGTGCCGCTAAGTACCCGCTACCGCAACACACAATAAAACTGATACACGCCACGATGACGGATTCAACGAAATTAATCGCAACGAAGATCGGTGCCGCCACAGCAAACAGATAAGATAGTATAAGACCAAGCAGCACACCGACAGCAGAGATTAAGACGACCTGTTTCAAGAGCAATCCCATCACATAGTAATCCGAAGCACCGACGGCTTTTAACACGCCGATTTCCTGCGTCTTTTCAAGCATCGTCACATAAGTAATCATCCCAACGAGGATACCTGCAGCCAACCAGAGCATCACCCGTAAGAATTGCACGGCTTTCATCGGTTCGTCAACGTAATAGGCAATGATGTCGTCGAGTGTCTGTTTTAGGGTACGTGCTTCAATCGTTTCCAAACCATCTAAACCGGTAGCGACCTGTAGGGGTTGTTGGCTCACGCCAGATTTTGCGATCATCATATTAACGTGTGGCGTATTGCCAAACAAAATTTTCTGAGCGATGCGGACATCCATGAACAGGAGCGGTGTATCCAAAACAAACATTCGGCTTTCTGCCTTTCCAACGACCCGTACTTTCTCATTCCCCAAGGTAATCTGTTCCCCGATTTCCAATCCCATCTTTTCATCAATAACGACCTCGTAAGGGACTGGGTCCTCGGGTCTATAGTCTTCAAAGTTGCTTGCGGTAAACATCCTACCTTCAATAGCATGCTTAGGTCCGCCGAGTTTTCCCAATTTATATCCGACGACGATTGCCTTGGTAGATTTCCCACGGACAGTTGGACGCGCTTGCGCAAAGACCAACGGAGACGCTGAATCAGGTGTCAACCCCTGTGCTGAATTCAGAAACGCCATATATTCCTCAACGACCATCGAAAACCCGATGAATGCGCCGCCGGAACCTTCAGCAGAGATCCAGACATCCGCACCGGTCGATTCAATATATTGCCGTGCTTGGATGCGCATACCGTTCATAATACCCCCTAATAGCAGAATCAACGAGATCAGCACGGTGATACCGAGTGCTGTTAATATGACTCGTGCTCGGCGATAACGCATGTCTTTAAGGAACAAAGTTTTCATTTTTTTTCTCAACTGGCGAGATTCACCGCCTCGTCAGGTATTCATCTCGTCGAGTTGTGTATGTCATTCCGATTCGGTGTCGCCGGAATATTTGATTGCCAAGGCCATAAACTTCCGCACCGCGATCATTAACGCCAACACAACAATGTTTTCCCAAAACGTTGCGTGGAACGTCTGAATCAAACGTTCTATCGTGGGGAGCGCCGGATCCGTTGTCCGCCAAGTCGTGAGATTGAAATAGATAAAGAACCCTATCGGAATCAGGCAAACCCAGACACCACATATAAACTCTATTAGGATTAGCATCAAACTGGAGGCGTGTGACATCAGCCTCAGCAGTTTATTAAATTTGTTCACATCAACCCTTAAATAACATTTGCCCTTGATTGCTTTCCGGTAAAAGATCAAGCCTTTCAGGCATTGTTAGACGTTTACGACGATGCAATTGGACATGCTCGAGATAGGCATCTTCGTCTACTTCAGTCTGCGTATCACGTTCAAGGAAGAGCGGAAAATCTGACGCTGGCGGTTTGGCGTTGTGATACGCGTTACTGTAACTCCGCATGATAATACGTTGTTCGCGATTGAGCGTCTCTAACCACTCAGGACTGGAATGGAAACGGTCAGCAGGTGTGAGCCACGACGGGCAGTAGGCGACAAAGATATTATAACGGACCACGTCGCTCTCGTTCGGTTCCACACGATGCCAGATGCTCGAATGCATGACCGTCATCGTACCTTTACGCGGACAGACGACCCTTTCACCCGGTACGCTCTCGTGTGTATCATAGCCGTCCATGTACTGTTCACGATGGCTCCCGGGTAGCACGACGAGGTTACCCATCTTCTCTCTCGGTAAATCTGTCAGCCAATAGCCGACCTTGATTTGCAACGGTAACTTGGGTGAGAAGACACCGTAAGGGAGTGCACGTGCCCCATCCGGATGCCACTGATTGTACTGCTTACCCCCCGGTGGACGCAAGAAAAACTGACTTATGTGGAGTTTGAGGAGCTCCCCAAACAGGTCGTACGCGTAACCGACATGGCGTTCATGATCAATAAGACCCGCGAACACCGGATCACGTTCGACGATGTTCTGCATACCGAGGTAGCCTCCGGGCTTATATTTCGGATTGTTCGCAGCAACACGGTCTATCGCGTCAATATAGGTCTGAATGTCTGCATCGGAGATGGCATCCTCAATAAAGATGATGCCGTCTTCGTTAAACGTTTTCCACTGTTCCGGTGTAAATCCGGGTGGCGCGACACGATATTTCTGTTTCGTTTCCATCAGACGACTCCTTTCGTTTGTCGTTAAAATATAAGCAAATTCCATGCCAACCTATCCCTACAGCACGGATAGGCTTCTTCGCAAAATACCGAGATAAGGCTGCCCCTAAAGGTGCAGCCTTATACCTGATTGCACAGAATAGGGCAAATTATTAATCACAGACACTGTTCAGGTACAGGTTCTGACCCCCAATTACACACCAACTGTTGCTGCCGACATCTCGTTTTGGAGTATCCACGCCGAAACCGCCTGAACAATAATTTGGTTTGCCCGTTCAACAACCGGATTCAACGATGGAATATGGGTGAACATCTTTCGGGCACGCTGTTTTAGGTTCTCGATTGCAGGCAACTCAAGGATTTTCATCTCTTTGAGAAAATCTTCAACCGCCGCCTGACCGAGGCGTGTACGGTTTCGGAGTTCGGCTAATGTGGGTGTATCCTTCCACGCTCTCAAAACAGTTTTACCGATATGCTCAACAGAAAAACTGGAGGCGAGCTGCTGCGCTGCTTTTTCTATTGTAGCACCGCGTAACTTAGATGTCCCTTCAACGACATGTGCTGGGGGCAAGCGTAGGTCCCAAACAACTCTAAAAATGGATAAGACTTTCAAAATATAATACGTAACATCAATTTGCCACCAATGAAACCCTTGCGGCGTAGCACTCGGAAAGTGGTGATGGTTGTTGTGCCATCCTTCGCCTAACGTAATGATCGCCAAGAACAGGTTGTTACGAGAATTGTCTCCGGTGACATAGGGCTGTTTGCCGAAAACATGTGAAAGCGAATTAATCGTAAATGTACCGTGAAAAAGAAGGACTGTACTCAGGAAAAAACCGACAACGAGTCCTGACCAACCGAAAATCGCCCACACAAGGACACCCAACACGAATGGTGGCAGCCTTTCCCATTTATCTAACCAGACGAGTTCTGGGTATTTCCGAAAATCCTTCATTAAACCGTAATTGGGGGCACGTCCCTGCTTAGAGAAGATCCACAGTACATGGGAATACCAAAAACCATGTTTCACAGGCGAATGTGCGTCTTCTTCAGTGTCAGAGTACTTATGATGATGGCGGTGTTTCGATGCCCACCAAAGTACACCGCGTTGTGCAGAACTCTGTCCAAGGAAAGCTAAAAAAAATTGGAATCCACGACTTGTTTTGAATGAACGGTGCGAAAAGTAACGATGAAAACCCGCCGTGATTCCAAACATGCGGATAACGTACAGTGCGCCACATATAATCCAGTCAATAGGTTGAACATCCACCCAGAAAATAGCCAGACATGCGAGGTGCATCCCTATGAAGGGTAGCACGCGCGGGTGAATAATATCCGACGTATCGGCCGGATTTGCTGAACATGGTTCTTTTAACAATTATTTCTCCTTATTACGCGTAGTGATAGATTGATTAATTAGGCAATTCTGCGAATGCCACTACAGTTTTTGTTAATATAGAGTGAGTTGATAGTTAAAATGAAACATCATGTAGGTTGGGTTGAATAGAATTAAGAATACCACATTTTACCAGTAGAGTCAAACATTTCTTATTTTCTTTCCTAACACAAACGCCTTAAAGAACACTCCCAAACCCGATGGGACTTTGGATTTGGGGTAGTTTGTTCTGGTAAAAATCTAAATGCTAATGTTACTTTAGGATAACCATTTTGCGCAAGTGCGAAACGCTATCTGCTTGGAATTGGTAGAAATAGACACTACTTGCCACGGGTTCACCTAAACCGTTGCGCCCGTCCCAATAGGCGGCGCGGCTCCTGCCCGTGTAATAGCCAGCGGGCCGATGTCCAAGGTCAAGTGTTCGCACAATCGCGCCTTTCGTATCGTAAATCGTGATTTGGACATGGCTGGCATTCGCCAACTGATACGGTATCCATGTTTCGGGATTAAACGGGTTCGGATAGTTCGGCAACAACACAGTCGTTTCTGGAAGAACCGCGCGTAGAAGGGTTTCCAACACACTGATAGCCCGGCGAAAATCTGGACTACCGTCATCAATTTGTCGGATCTGTGCCAACCAACTTTGAACCTGTTCGGCAGTCGGACTGTGAATCATAGGTGCAGCTGCTGATCCGTCTCCAATAGCATTAGCGACCTGCACTAAATCAAGGATATCAACAACGCTATCGGCATTAACATCGGCGTTGAGTTCTCCATCCGCAGCACCGGGAATTCCAATCCAATTCGCGACTAACACCAAATCTTGAATGTTAACTGTCCCGTCTTGATTGACATCGGATTGGGCATAAACGGGGGCATCATTCACTTCAAAGCGGACAATTTCGGTGAAGTCAACGTGACGGATGTTGTGTGCCATATCAATTATATTCATCTCAGCAAGCCCCCAGGTCCCTGGCGGACTGCCAACCGGTAAGATAACCGTTTTCTGGTAAGTCTGATAAATAGTTGGATCACCCGTGAAATACATGTTGTTGTCGCGTTGGTTGTGGTCGGGACCGTAATGACTAAACCCGTGAGTCTCACCTTGTGGATCGCGTAGACGGATACTTGAGGAATTATAACCGCTGATGTCGTCTCTAATCCGAAAAGTTATATCAACACGCGTTTCGCCGTCGGGTGCCTCTGGGTTCATAGACTCTGCTTTGATGGTAATCTGATTTAGATCTAATTCTGGGGGCTCAGCATCCGGGAACCGCGTCTGAACTTCAATTGTAGCGGGTGCTTCCGCAACCCATACGGGCGTTTCGCCAGCAACATGATAATTCCGTTCTGTAAAGTAAATTCCAGTGGAATTACCTGCGACATCTGACATCCGAAGCAACACAACCGAATAGGTACCGCTCTGATAATAGTCCGGTATTTCCAACCGAGAAATCATTTCTCTTTTCGTCCCAATAATCTCTCTGTTGGCTTGCAAGTAGCTATACCCCGTTCTTGAATAGGTATCAGGGTGTTCATCATTGATTCTAACCCGGCAATGCTTTATGCGATTCTGATCAATGGCATACCAGCGCGCCTCGATAATCTGATATCTTTCACCTTTGTCGGTTTCGGTTTCCCACAAAGACAATCGCATGGAGTTAGGAACATACTGAGGAGGCTCACAATCGGCAAGCCGGTTATCAATATAAAGTTTCCATCCAAAATCTGTCTGCGAACTGTAACGCTCATTCTTATTCCGATCCCCTATCTGTATTGTGTCCGGTGCCCAGTAACCACCCGCAGCATACCGCGATAGTGTTACGGGATGACTCCGTAAAACGTGGCTTGCATCAATACGCTGACCATTCGCATCTATAGGATAAAAATGGATGTCTTGAGACGTTCCTTTCTCACTGTAAATTCGGGTATACCCTCGCGCAGCTGTATCTAAATCGCTCTCGCCATGCAGCTGAAGCTCTATCGTTACTTGCTTATCTTCTTCAGGCGCGCCTGACACCTGTATATCAATCCCAATAATCCGCCCAGGATACATATAATCGGGCCACAAGTTATAAACCTCAAACGTCAAATCCTCCCGGATCTTGGAGACGTACCGAGTGCCGTGCATCACGCGGTCCCGAATAAATTCATATTTCGCTGGTGAACGCGCCCGCAGTTTATCAGAGTTCGTGATATAGAAGCTGATACTCTCCGCCATATCCTCATTCGGGTTTTTACCGTGCGCATACGCAGACACGAATTCGACCTGTTTCGTCGTTGACCAGCCGTCTTTATCATCTGGGTTCTCGTACCAACCCCCGAGTTCTATCCAATCCTGTCTGAGCTGCTCATCAAAGAGGTGGTCCCACAAAAAGTGTGCCTTCTCGTGCAGGATCAAGCGATGGATGTAATCCAATCCCTGTTTCTTGAAAGCGGATTCCATAAATTCAATATAACCCGGCCCTGTCCAAGCAACCGCTGCGGCACTCGGATAGAGTGGATGAGGCGTTCCATCTAAACGCCGGACCAAATACTTCAACCCCGGCGTTTTCAACATTCCCGACGGAAATTCTTCAAGCATAGAGACAAGCGCGATGAGTTCTTCATTTTTGAATTCAGAAAAACGTCCCGCGTGTTCACCGGTTGTGTGCCGCGTGAGTTCGGTATAGTCAGGGATATCTGTGCTGACTGCATAGCGTTCCCGCAATATTCGTTCAAGCGCGTATCTGTCCACGCCATCGTTGGTTACAAATCGAACCACGGCATGATGAAGCCGTTTAGAAAAATACCTACCCCGTACGCCTTCAATTTCGGCTAACAACGGTTCCGCATGCACAAATGCCGCCTCGGCGATAGTGACGATTCGCTGTCCGTCTCGGTATTCTACCGAAAGGTCATCTTGGATATGACGATCGCTTAACCGCCAAATAGAGGATACTACACCAGGGGTATCCGCGTAAAGGTTGTTCGTTTCCTGCGGTATGGATTCAAAGGTCTGGAGCAACCTATAGGCATATCCCAGATCCCATTCGGGACCCAGATGCACAGAATACTTCCGCAGCAACGCTAAAGAAGCACTATGAGAGGGAACTTGTATTTGTTCATCAAGCAGTGTAATCTCTACAGGTTCAACGACGGTCGCGCTTTCACTGCCTTCTGGAGTTTCGTCTATCTCCCAGTGGTAGTTAAAAGCATCGCTATAAGAGATACCCACCGATATAAGAATCACTGAGGTGAGTGCAAAAAGTGAGGCATATCTTTTCACGGAGCGTTTGTTGGTGTTCAGTATATTGATAGTCGCGAATTGCATATACAGCACCTCCGGGGATAGGTTTAGGTTTAAGATGCTGGTCTATCTAAAATAGGGTCCAATTTGCCTTCAGCAATCAGTTGTTCCCGCTCTTTTCTCAAACGGTTTCGTTCCTCAACAATTGCTAATGTTGGACCCTGTATTTTCTGCCACTCTTGGCGTGATTTTTCGTGGTATTGTCTCACCCGTTGTAAGTAAGCGTCCATTTCCGCTTTATTTGCCTCATAGTAAAGGAGCGTTGCATAGATTTTCTCCAAGGGTAAGTTTTTGAAGCAGTACAAAATATCTTCAGGTGCTTTGCCTTTTAGATGCTCTTCCAACACCTCATCAATATAAACGCGGTGCCCCTTAATGCGGATGCTGGTATCATCAATAAAATCGAAATAGTCTTGCAAATCCATGTTTCGCCTCTTTTGTTTCGGCAGTACTGTCCGAGCGCGTCTTTATATTCAAACGTTAAACTGTCATAGGCATAACCTCAGAGATTTATGAACCGATTTAGGTTAAAGTATAGGGCGAGGTTGGAAGCCTCACCCTATAATGTTCGCTAATTCAGTTCCACTACTTTTCACGCAAACGCGCTTCTAAAGCATCCAATTCATCAGAGAGTACCTTCGGAAGTTTCTCACCGAAACGTTCGTAATGCTCACGAATCAATGTAATCTCGTTGATCCACTCTTCGGTATCAACATGCGAGAGTTCTTCCATCTGCGCGTCGGTTACATCCAAACCGCTGATGTCAACTGCACCGGGGGCAGGAACATAGCCGATCGGCGTTTCAACTGCTTCGCCTTTTCCAGAGACACGTTCCACGATCCACTTCAAGACACGGCTATTTTCACCGAAGCCGGGCCAGAGCCATCCGCCATCGGCATCTTTGCGGAACCAATTGACGTAGAAAATTTTCGGGAGCTTGCTGGCATCCGTGCGTTTACCCATCTCCAGCCAGTGTGCGAAGTAGTCTCCCATGTTATAACCACAGAACGGAAGCATCGCCATCGGATCGCGTCGGAGTTCACCGACTGTTCCAGCGGCGGCGGCTGTACGTTCGGACGAAGCGATAGAACCGATAAAGGTCCCATGTTCCCAGTTGAAAGACTCAAACACGAGGGGTACTGTCGTGGCACGCCGTCCACCGAAAAGGATCGCTGAAATCGGTACGCCGTTCGGATTCTCCCAGTTCGGGTCAATGATCGGACATTGCGCAGCGGGTGTTGTGTATCGGGAATTCGGGTGTGCAGCCGTTTTCTCGTCCCCTGGATGCCACTCTTCACCGAGCCAACTCGTCACTTTTTCGGGAACATCTTCGCTCTTCTCTTCCCACCAGACATCGTTATCTTCTGTGAGTCCAGCATTCGTGAAGATTGAATTGGATGCGAGTGTGTGCATCGCGTTCGGATTCGTATCCATTGAGGTGCCCGGGGCGACACCGAAGAATCCTGCTTCCGGGTTAATCGCGTAGAGCCGTCCATCTTCGCCAAACTTCATCCATGCGATGTCATCACCGATCGTCTCTGCTTTCCATCCGGGGAGCGTTGGCGTGAGCATCGCGAGATTCGTCTTACCACAAGCACTCGGGAACGCTGCGGCGATATAGGTTTTCTCGCCTTCGGGGCTCGTTAATCCCAAAATGAGCATGTGTTCCGCCATCCATCCGTCATTCTTCGCCATTATGGAGGCGATACGGAGGGCATAACATTTCTTACCGAGCAGCGCGTTTCCACCGTAGCCACTACCGAATGACCAGATGGAACGTTCTTCAGGAAAATGTACGATGTATTTATTATCCGGATTACAGGGCCACGAGACATCTTCCTGCCCCGGTTCAAGTGGCATACCGACAGAGTGCAGACACGGCACGAAATCGCCATCTTCACCCAAGATGTCTAACACATCGCTACCCATACGGGTCATAATCCGCATATTAACGACAACATAAGGGGAATCGCTAATTTCCACGCCGATATGTGAGATAGGTGAACCGAGCGGACCCATGCTGAACGGTACAACGTACATCGTTCTACCTTTCATACAACCTTTGAACAGTCCTTTGAGGGTCTTCTTCATATCGTCTGGGTCGTGCCAATTGTTCGTCGGTCCTGCTTCAAGGGGTGTCTTTGAACAGATAAAGGTTCTGTCTTCAACGCGGGCGACATCGGCGGGATCAGAACGAGCGACGTAGCTGCCTGGACGCTTTTCCGGGTCCAAGCGGAAGAAAGTCCCGTTCTGGACTAATTCTTCACACAACCGGTCATTTTCTTCCTGTGAACCGTCACACCAATAGATAGAATCGGGTTGGCAAAGTTCAGCCGCTTCCTTGACCCAATCCTGTAACTTCTTGTTTTTCGTCATTAAAATCTCCTATTGCTGATACTGTACTAAATATCCGTATTATCACTCGTATATATTTTACAACATATTTTCACACTTGGCAAATTAAACAGAATATGTAAATATTTTGTCAAAATCCCGTAACTTCGCTGGAAAAGAGTTGTTTACGGAGTGTAGGTGTATTCGTTAGAATGATGCCCCTAAGTTAACGTGTATCTTACCACGCAGCAGCGAATCGCCGGCGGCGAGTCCGTAATCAATCCGCAAGATACCACTTTTAGACGCAAGTCGCGCGCCAAATCCGTACCCGACTCGCAATCCATCAAAAGTGGAAGGTGCCTCAATTGAGGTGACAGAGCCTAAATCGGTAAAGACAAAAACTTGGGAATCAGGGCCGACAAGAAATCGGTATTCGAGGTTGGCATATACACGCCGCGGGCCAGAGAACCAATCTTCGTCATATCCACGTAGCGTGGTCGCGCCGCCGAGATAGAAAAGCTCCGTGGATGGGACGACTATATTAGATTCGTTTGCAAGCGGTGCTGTAAATCCCCACACCGCTGCGCCGTGGAGCTCAACAGCAACCATCTGTTTCCGCCATGTAGGAAAATATTGTTGTAATGAGAGCCAGGCTTTTCGTAGCTGAAAATCGCTCCGCGACACCTCAAAAGCGATGCTATCACGCCGTCCACGCGTCGGGTTGAGAAAATAGTCCCGGGTATCGCGCGTTAACCGAAATGTGACGCTGTACTTTGTTCCGCTATACGGCACCGATGCGTCCAACGGATTCAAATTCGGATTAGGAAAAACCGGCGTTTGGCTATCAAAGGGTGTAGTTCGCTGGATTGGTAAACCGGTGTTCGGGACATTAATCCGTTTATACCCCAATGTCATCACACCTTCAAAGACGCGACCAAACTGCGTCGTAGCACTCACACTGCCTGACCGTTCTTCCGCAGCCGTTTCGGTATCTTCTCCTGAGAGATTCAACAACTCCGAACTATTCAGATTTTGCTGTCTGAACTGCCCGTATTCTATACCGACGGTTAACGGTTTTCCGAATATCCACGGCTCCGCATAACCGATCCGTAAAATCTTGAGGAGACCAGATTTCCAATAGACGTTAAGCTGCCGACCTGTACCCAATAGGTTGGTTTCACGGGCTTCCAGGACACCTGTGAGTTGTGGTGCTGCGTCCGCCTCTGATTCGGGCGGCGCATACCCGATAATACCGCTCAATCGTCCTGTCTTTGCTTCGGTTACCCGTGCATGAAAATTAATCTTGTCTTCTGCATCTGACGGTTCTAATAGATTCGGATTAACCTGATAGAAATAACCAGAATTTCGCAATTGGCGATAACTCGCGTCAACATCGCGCTGATCAAATCGGCGGTTCGGTTTTACTGGGATTTCTCGCAGGACGACCTCCGTTTTCGTCTTCTCCAACCCACTAACCTTGACTTCACCAATTTGGACCTGTGTCCCTTCTCGGATATCCAACCGAAAGTCAACTGTTCCATTCTCAGTCGAAAATCGGAAATCCTCGGGAACGATCTCAAGTTTCGGATACCCGCGTTCACTGTACAACGCTTGGAGGCGTTCTATTCCTTGTTCTAACCTTTCTGATGTAAAAAGTCCACCCTCCCGCAAACCGAGTTGATCCCGAATATCTATATCAGAAAAAACTTCATTTCCTGTGAGGGTCAAAGTCCCTGTTCGGACCTGCTTGCCCTCTACAATGTCTAAAGTAATTGCCAGATGCGTACGCCCCGTAAAACTGGGATTTTCTGACACTTCTACGATATTAGGGACCGTCTCTGCGAACACGAAACCTGCTTCTTGATACGCAGCGATGATACGTCCAAATCCGTCTATAATTTCTGCGCGAGAATAGGCACCCTCTTGTTCCCATCCGAACAGTTCTGTCAATGTTTTCTCATCGAAATGATCATTTCCATTGAAATGGAGTTCACGGATTTGATAGCGCAATTGTGTTCCATCTGCTGCCTCTGTTTCAGTTATTGACTTTTCTGGAGGCGGCGTATGTTTCGTTGCATCAGCACTGTCCGCCGTTCCAAAAGTTGCGATTAACCAGAAGAGTAAACCGCCAAAGCAGAAGATCCGTAGAAGTTGGTATCTGAACATCTATGGGCCCCATTTACAATCGGTAAGTCTGTTAATTACGTCTATATTGTTGTTGTATTTTAGCACATTCGCTGTGTTAGGCGCAAATAAACGCCAAATGCCGGATGCCGGAATAAGAAAAAATTTGATAAAATTCTCAAATTGTGGTATCATATTAACCAATACTATAATACTTTGGAGTCATAACATTAATAGTTTATTCAAAAATTTTGGCAATCAACACACTATAGAGAATCACCCTTAAGGAGTTAGATCTAAATCATGCCAAATGCACTATTTGTTTATCCCAAGTTCCCGCCATCCTATTGGGGCTTTAAGTACGCCTTAGAATTTCTTGGAAAAAGATCATCAATGCCCCCGCTCGGACTGTTGACTATTGCAGGGATGTTCCCAAAGAATTATGCGTTAAAAGTCGTTGATCTGAACATTGAACCGTTGACAGATGAACATCTTCAGTGGGCAGATGTCGCTTTGACTTCAACAATGATTGTTCAAAAAGCATCCCTTTATGAAGTCGCTGAACGTTGTAATCAAGCAGGAATTCCGATGATTGCCGGCGGTCCACATCCGACCTCCTACTACGATAATATCAAAGCGGAAACGGATGCCAAGATTGACCATTTTCTGATGGGTGAGGTTGAAGAGATTTTTGAGGATTTCTTAACCGATTTTGAGAACGGTTGTGCGAAAGAGACCTATCGTGAGCAGCGGAAGCCGGACATCACAAAGACACCACCCCCACGCTATGATCTTATTGATGTTAACGCCTACGGCTCAATGGCACTCCAATTTTCACGCGGATGTCCTTTTAACTGCGAATTTTGTGATATTACCAAACTTTTCGGTCGCGTCCCGCGTACGAAAAGCAATGAACAGATGCTTAATGAATTTGAGCTCCTCTATAAACTCGGTTGGAAAGGTGCGATGTTTGTTGTTGATGACAATTTTATCGGCAACAAGCGAGATGCGATGCGCCTCCTACCTGCTGTAAAAGAGTGGCAAGAGGCACGCGATTTCCCGTTTTCGCTTTATACAGAAGCCAGCGTAAACCTTGTTGAGATCCCTGAGATGCTCGATGCGATGAATGAATCCGGATTTAACATGGTCTTCCTCGGCATTGAGAGCCCGAATGATGAGGCACTGCTCAGCACTTCCAAAGGACAGAACACCAGTAAAGAAGAAGATGCGGGTAGCTACTTAATGCGCGCCATAAGAAAAATACAGAACAAGGGCCTGGAAGTGACAGGCGGATTTATCATTGGTCTTGATGGCGACACCGAATTTGATTCACATATCGACTTTATCCAAGAAGCTGGTATCCCTATGGCGATGGCAGGGCTGCTCACTGCGTTGAAGGAGACAGACCTCTGGCACCGATTGAAACAGGAAGACCGGCTGCTTGTTGAATCAAGCGGAAATAATACGGATATGAGTCTCAATTTTGTGCCAGAAATGCCACGCGAGGAACTCATCGCTGAATATCGACGCGTCATTTCAACGCTCTACGATCCGACCCTGAAAAACTATTTTGCCAGATGTTTGAAATTGCTTGAGCACATGCCTCGTACCCGTCACAATGTCAGGAAAATCCAGAAAGATGAGGTCCGCGCCTTCGCGCTGTCGATCCAAAAGCAACTCTTCTCAAGACAAGGTTTGGCGTACGCCAAATTTCTCATAAAGACCCTCAAAAACCACCCTGGAATGTTCCCCGAAGCCGTCCGGTTAGCGGTCATGGGTTATCATCTTGAGAAAATAACCCGCCATACCGTTGCTGTTGAGGATTTCAGAACCTTCTTATCGCAAGAGATGGCTACATTTAAAGCGAATATCTCCAAATTTGTTGGGAATCAAGGCGAGCGGATGAGCGAAATCCACAGTTATTCAAGGCAACTTTTCACACGTGTTAAGGCAGAATACAGTACAATTCATAAGGATTTCCAATACGCAGCACACACCGCCCTGATGGGTTTTCAGGAAACAATGTTTAAGGAATACTTAGCTGCAGAATTCGACGCTTTCAAAGCCATAGTCAGCGATTTCGCGAAAGCACAGACGGAACGCCTCGGTGAGTTACAAGCTTATGTCCATAGCCTCTTCGCCCGCGTTCATGCCCAACGCGCCCAACTCCACAACGTTTTCAAGCACCACACAGACGATTTCAAGCAGAACGTCCAAGAAACCTTTGACGCTTTCCAAGAGTCCGTCACAGGGCATTTAGAGAATCTGTTCGGTTCTGTTCCTGTCCAAATTGAAGGCCTGAGTTAACCGGAGTATGGCGTGTATCGAAATAGAAAACCTCCGTTTTACATACCCGAGCCGAGAGATACCGACACTTCGCGGTATCACGACCCGTGTATCTTCGGGGACGTTTCTGCTGTTGACGGGGCCAACGGGCTGCGGTAAATCCACTTTATTACGGACATTAAACGGATTGATCCCACACGCCTCTGCTGGTGTGCTCAGTGGGACCGTGCATCTTGATGGCGAAAATATAGCGACCCAACCGCTTGCTACCACGTGTCAACAGGTTTCACTCCTCTTCCAAAACCCTGATGATCAGCTCTTTTGTACGCTTGTCCAAGACGAAATCGCTTTTGGACTCGAAAACCTCGGTTTCCCTCCCGAAAAAATACAAGAACGGATAATTTCTGCTTTGAAACAGGTCGGTTTACAAGGATTTGAGGCACGTGAGATTGCATCGCTTTCTGGCGGTCAGAAACAGCGTGTCGCACTCGCTGCTGTCTGCGCGATGCAACCGAAAGTCCTACTCTTAGATGAACCAACCAGCCACCTTGATCCTAAAGGTACGCGTGACATCCTCAATATCGTGAAGCATCTGAATAACGATCTCGGAATAACGGTTGTCTTAGCAACACACCGCACGAGAGAAGTTGCACCGTTGTGCGATCACGTCTGGCTGATGGATGATGGTCAACTTCATCTGGATTTGCCAAAAACCGAGGCGTTTCAAGATTTCACGCCGTATAGACGTTTAGGAGTCCAAGTTCCAGTAGCCGTCCGTGTGTCAGAAGCTGTCGAATCAAAAACGCCGTGTCCTGCCCCTCAGCGTGCATCGGAAGCAGGACACGGGGCGGAACTCCTCACTATCAAAAACCTCTGTTTCCGTTACCCTAAAACCGACAGCGATGCCGTCCATAAAGTTTCTGGTGTTGTGCCACGGGGTGAGGTCATAGCGATCATGGGAGCAAATGGATCCGGTAAAACAACTTTGATACACCTTATCGCAGGTTTGCTGCGTCCATCGTCCGGTGAAGTCACTATTGATGGTCAACCGTGTCGTCGTTTGAAACCTCACCAGTTGGCAGGTAAGGTCGGTATCGTTTTCCAAAACCCCGATTTGCTACTTCAGGCAGAAACCGTCCATGATGAGGTTGCCTTCGGTCCTAAAAATCTTAAATTCCCTAAGCGGGATCTCGAAGACCGGGTCAATAGAACGCTAACCCAGTTTGATTTAAACAATTTTGCCGCAGAGGCACCTTACGCGCTATCGCGCGGGCAACGTCAACGCGTTGCTGTCGCCGCGACTTTTTCATTATACCCGGACCTTTTCCTCCTCGATGAACCCACCACAGGTCAAGACGCGCAGCACCTCCATCAACTGATGGACGAACTACACAGCCAGATCCAACACGAAAACAAAACCCTCATCTTCGCAACGCACGACACCGAACTCACCTTGAAATATGCCACCCGCGTTCTCTTATTACGCAACGGCGAATTGCTCTTTGATGGAGCACCGTATACAGCCTTCACTAACCCTGAACTCCTACAGCAAGCGTCATTATGATTACACGCCCAATAGCAGCCACCCAAAACCCCAAAAACCAAGTCTTGCATTAATTTGCAATCTATTATATGATAGCCACATCTTTTACCAAGGAGAGAATATTGTAATGAGTCTTTTGGGCATTGATGTTGGCACTACAGGGTGCAAAGTTATCGCATTCAGTGAGGACGGGACGCTCCTCGCACAAGCGTACGGCGAATATCCGTTGAATCATCCGCAACCGGGTTGGTCCGAACTCGACGCGAATGTCGTCTGGCAAAACATCGCAACCGGTATTCAACAGGTCGCCGCACAGACGAAATCCGACCCGATTGAAGCGATCAGCGTCGCTTCACAAGGTGAAGCCGTTACGCCGGTCTCAAACACGGGACAGATTTTAGCGAACGCTATCACAACTTTCGATGCTCGCACAGCGGGCATCTGCGACGAACTGAAAGAAAAAATAACGGCTCTCGAAGTGATGCAAATCACCGGGATGCCGATCAGCGATATCCATACACTCGCGAAACTCATTTGGATACAGCGAAACCAACCCGATGTCTATCGGCAGGTCTCCAAATTCCTCGGTTTTGAAGATTTCGTCTACTTCAAACTCGGTATCCCGCCTGTCGTAGACTACTCACTCGCTGCACGCACGATGGCTTTCGACATCATCAATAAGTGCTGGTCAGAAAAGATGCTCAACTTGGCAAATGTCGATGCCAACCTTTTCCCAGAGGCTGCACCATCAGGGACTGTCATCGGTGAGGTAAGTGCGAAAATCGCTGCCGAACTCGGTCTCCCGAAAGGTGTCGTTTGTGTTACCGGTGGACACGACCAACCGTGTGGCGCATTGGGGGCAGGCATCATTCGGAGCGGCGAGGTGATGGACGCGACAGGAACCGTCGAATGTATCGCACCCGCCTTCACGGAACCTGTTATCAATGAGCAGATGATTGACGGAAATTTCGCTTGCTACCCACATGTCGTTGAAGGCTTGTACGTCACACTCGGTTTTGTATCCAGTGGTGGTGTTGTCCTACGGTGGTATAGAGACACCCTTGCAGAAGCAGAAACAGCAAAAGCAGAAGCAGAAGGACGCGATGTCTACGATATACTCTTAGAAAACATCCCCGATTCACCCGGGACAGCGATGGTCCTGCCACACTTCACCGGTTCAGGGACACCAGCACTCGATTTAGAATCAAAAGGCGCGATTGTCGGGTTAACGCTTTCAACAACGAAAGGTGAACTCGTCAAAGCGATCCTGGAAGGCATCAGCTACGAAATCAAACAGAATCTTGCTATGTTGCAGGCCGCAGGTGTCGTCATAAACGAAGTTCGTGCGATCGGCGGCGGCGCGAAATCTGAAAAATGGCTACAACTCAAAGCGGATATGTTCGGTAAAAAGGTCATCGCACTTGATATCTCCGAAGGGGTCTGCCTCGGCACCGCTATCCTCTCCGGCACAGCGATCGGGAAGTACAATTCCATTGAATCAGCCGTTGAGCAGCTGGTCACGCCACGCAACACCTACTATCCGAGAGAAGAAATCGCGCAACAGTATGATGAGAAATTGAGAGTGTATGAGCAGATTTACCCAGCACTCCGCAACCTGAATTATCAACTATGAAAACACACGTCGTCGGAATCGACATCGGCGGCACGAAACTTGCCACCGTCGTCGCCGATAGCACCGGACACATCCTTAGCAAAGTACGGAAACCGACGTTCGCGGAACGGGGCCCAGAATACGCACTCCAATTGCTCTTTGATATGGTCCGTGAGACCGTTGAACTCGCGAACTTAGCGCAGAATTCAATTTCAGCGATAGGGGTGAGCTGCGGGGGTCCCTTGGACACAAAAACCGGAGTCGTCTATTCACCACCGAATTTGCCCGGATGGGACGCGCTACCGCTCAAAGCGAAACTCGAATCCGAATTTGGGATACCAGTAACCGTTGAGAACGACGCGAACGCCAGCGCACTTGCAGAGTATAGGTTCGGCGGCGGACGCGGGTACGACGCGCTCCTCTATATGACCATGAGCACCGGAATCGGGGGCGGCATCGTTATCGACGGACAAATCTACCACGGAGCCAACGACAGTGCAGGTGAGGTCGGACATCAAATACTCCTACCCGACGGACCGCCCTGTGGATGTGGTAAACGCGGATGTCTCGAAGCACTCTGTTCCGGTCCTGCTATCGCGCGCCGCGCACAAGCAGCACTACGAAAACAGATCGAAACCGGAAAAACAGCGACGACCGAACTGCTAACACGCGCCGACGGACGTATTGAAACCGTCAAATCGGAACACGTACTCGCAGCAGCGCGGATAGGTGACCCCTTGGCTTTGCAACTCGTTGACGAAACCGCATACTATATGGGATGGGGCATCGCAAATCTCGTAAATATTCTGAACCCTGACATCGTTTTATTGGGAACAATCGCAATCGCTGCGGGGGACCTTCTACTCGATCCGATTAGGAAAACCGTAGCAGAATTCGCAATGGCACGTCCCGCAGAAGCCGTTAAAATCGAACCGGCACAATTAGGCGAGGCGTTAGGCGACCTCGCCGCTATCGCATTAGTCGTTTAAAATTAAGAATCGTATGCAAGTTCGAGGGACATACGACTGTTCCGGTAGGAGCGAGCTGTGCTCGCGATCTCTGAACTGACAACTGACAACTAAAATTAAGAATCGTATGCAAGTCCGAGGTACATACGACTGTTCCGGTAGGAGCGAGCTGTGCTCGCGATCTCTGAACCGACAACTGACAACTAAAATTAAGAATCGTATGCAAGTCCGAGGGACATACGACTGTTCCGGTAGGAGCGAGCTGTGCTCGCGATCTCTGAACCGACAACTGATAACTGAAAACCATATAGAAGGAAACCAAAAAACAAAATGGAGAGAATTCAGAACTATATTTCGCACCTTCAAGGCGTTTTGGAGCGGCTCACGCTGCCAGATGTAAAGGCTTCCATAGATGCCATTATGGCGGCATATTATGCCGATAAACAGATTTTTGTAATCGGCAACGGCGGAAGTGCCTCCACAGCATCACACATCGCCTGTGATTTGGGCAAAGGCACGAGTGTACCCGGAAAGCCCCGTTTTCGGGTCATCAGCCTGACAGACAACGTCGCAACGATGACCGCGTGGTCCAACGATGCGTGCTACGAAGATGTCTTCATCGAGCAGCTGAAAAATCTCGTAAACCCCGGCGACCTGGTTCTCGGCATCAGCGCAAGCGGTAACTCCGAGAACGTGATCCGCGCAATCCGATACGCCAATGAAATCGGATGCAAGACAGTCGGATGGAGCGGGTTCGGCGGCGGTACATTGGCAGAAATTTGTGATATAAATGTTGTTGTAGATAGTAACCTCTACGGTCCCGTTGAAGATGTCCATTTAATCTTAAACCATATCCTCCACGCGTGGGTCCGTGAAGAGTTGACTTCAACCTAAGCGTTCAGACGCTACCGTTTACACGTCACCATAAAATCTATCCGAGTGACTTCTGGAACTCGACTTCATTGACAATTCCGGTCCAAAAGACAAATCGTCTTGACGTACCAGACGACCTTAGGGTATAATTAATGACGGTAGTTTACTGACAGCAGTTTTGAAATGGAAGGGATGCAGCGTATGGCTTTCACAGCGTTTAGAAATTTTGGTTTGAACTGAAGTGTGGATAAGAGGTGCTCTCATGAAACGGAAAATAAATCTGCTCGGTTATGTACTCCTTTTAACATTCGGATGTCTTTTCGTAAGCGGCAATCTATCCGCCCAAGATAATAACGCATCGGTATACGTGATTGATATACGCAACGAGATTGGAAGCGGCATCAACGCTTATATCAGTGACGGCATTAAATTAGCGGAACAAGCCGATGCGGATGCAATCGTTTTTGATGTAGATACCCCCGGTGGCAGAGTCGATGCCGCTGTAAATATCATCCGCGCGATTCAAGGCACACAAATCCCGACAATCGCTTTTGTGAACCGGCAGGCGATCTCAGCCGGGGCGATGATCTCCATCGCCTGTAATCAGATTGTAATGACTTCCGGCGGCACCATCGGAGATTCCGCACCCGTTAATATTCAAGGGCAAGAAGTCGGTGAAAAAGCCATCTCCTATATCCAAGGAACTATCCGCGCAACCGCAGAACGCGAAAATCGGAACCCGGATATCGCCGAGGCTATGGTCGATAAAGAACTTGTACTCGTCAAACTCAACGATGGGCAAATCATCAAACTCCTTCCCGAAGAATACGCCGAGCGTGAAGAAATAGGCGAAGAGATGGAAATCCTCTGTGCCCAAGGGAAGTTGCTCACACTGTCCACCCAACAGGCACTCGAATACGAGTTCGCAGACGCACAGGCAGAGACCCTCACAGAATTACTTGCACAATACGAGATCGTTGAAGTCGCTGGCATCAAAATGCCACTGACCGAAGAAGACATCATGCAACGCCAACGCGAATACGGTGTCTCACAAGTCAACCGGCTCATGAGCCTCGCCGATGCCCGTGTCACAAAAGTGAGGACAACACTCGCCGATAAGATTGTGTTCTTTATTACGAACCCGTTTATCAGCTCTCTCCTACTCTCCTTAGGGCTTCTCGGTATCTTCATAGAGATCCGATCCCCCGGTTTCGGCGTTCCGGGTCTCATCGGACTCCTCTGTGTCGGACTTTTCTTCGGCGGACACATGCTGACCAGAATTGATGCTGGATGGGCTTTTCTGCTTTTCCTACTCGGCATAGCGCTTATCTCATTAGAGGTCTTTGTCATCCCCGGTTTCGGTATCGCCGGAATTTTGGGGATTGTTATGATGTTAGGCAGCGTTTTCTTCGTTTTCGATGGTGCCTACAACTTACGCACTGCAGTCTTATGGCTCTCTATTTCTGTGATTATGACCTCGGGATTGGCGATCCTCGCCGTATTCCTCCTACCGGAAACGCCGATTTTTCAACGGTTCGCTTTGTCAACCGTGATGGATGCCGACATGGGATACCACTCTTCCAGCGCGGAAGATTTTCAGGCGTACCTCGGAAAATCTGGCACTGCCTTGACCCCGCTGCGTCCCGCTGGCACAGCGAGAATTGGGGACAAGCGGGTCGATGTCGTCACCGTCGGTGATTTCATCCCGCCGAATAGGAATATCAGAGTCGTAGAAGTCGAAGGGTCTAAAGTCTTTGTAGAGGCAGTTGAGGATTCTTGATTCTGTTTCGATCATTTGATGCATAAGGGAGACAACTATGTGGTTTCTAATTTTTCTCATCAGCCTTGGGATTCTACTCGTATTTATTGAACTGTTGATTCTCCCAGGATTTGGGATCGCAGGTATACCAGGCTGTCTACTTATACTGATAGGTTTCGTCGTCGCGTGGTCGGAATACGATCTACAGACAGCCCTAACTTCGACAGGGATAACGTTGGTTCTGGTCATTCCGGCGGCAATCATCGCGCTATCGCTCCTCCGCGGAACGCCTATCATTCAAACATTCATCCTGAATGCAGCAGAAAATAAGGAAGATGGGTTCCAAGCACCCCCTTCGGAATTGGCAAATCTCGTCGGGAAATCTGGGAAAACACTTACACCTTTGCGCCCCGCAGGTGCCGCATTAATCAATGGACATCGCGTTGATATTGTTACACAAGGCGAATTCGTCGCCCCTGAGACAGATATTGAAGTCATTTTTGTAGAAGGAATTCGTGTCGTCGTTCGTAGTTTACAATAGAGTGGTTATCAGTTAACAGTACTGAAAACTGACAACTATCCGTAGGAGGCAAATAAATGGACCTAGTTACAGGGGGGATCGCCCTTGTTATCCTAATTCTCATCATTATATTCTTTTGGATCGTGCCTGTCGGACTCTGGATCGCCGCTGTCGCTGCAGGGGTCCCGCTCCGAATCCTTGATCTCGTTGGGATGCGTCTCAGGCGCGTGAATCCAAATGTGATTGTGAAGGGTTTAATCAGTGCACACAAGGCGGGTCTGAAAGTCATAACCGCCGAATTAGAGGCACACTATCTCGCTGGTGGTAACGTTCTGAATGTCGTTAGCGCGCTCATCGCAGCAGATAAAGCGAGAATCGAACTCAGTTTCCAACGGTCATCTGCTATTGATTTGGCTGGACGTGATGTATTTGAGGCGGTTCAAGTCAGCGTTAATCCGCGTGTGATTACCACACCGCGTATCAGCGCGCTCGCTTTAGATGGCGTTGAACTGATAACAACCGTCCGAATTACGGTACGCACCAACATTAATCGGCTCGTTGGGGGTGCCGGTGAAGAGACAATCATTGCCCGTGTAGGCGAAGGTATTATCAGTGCCATCGGTGCATCCGAAACTTATGAAGATGTCCTCGAAAATCCAGACATCATCACAAAAACTGTATTGGACCGCGGCCTCGACGCAGGGACAGCCTTTGAAATCCTCTCTATTGACATCGCCGATGTCAATGTCGGAAAAAATATCGGTGCAGAACTCCAAGCCGAGCAAGCCGAGGCAGACCTTGTCGTCGCCCAAGCGAAAGCAGAAGAGCGTCGCGCGATGGCAGTCGCCCGAAAACAGCAGATGACTGCAAACGTTCAAGAAATGCGCGCGAAGGTAGTGGAAGCTGAAGCCGAAGTCCCACGATCCCTCGCAAACGCATTCCGTGAAGGCAACCTGAACATTAACGAACAATAACCTGCTGCTCTACGCGCAATTGAAGAATCGCGTAAACTCAACGGAGAAAAATAAATTATGACACCAACAGTTGTCGCAATTATTGCTGTCCTACTGATCCTGTTTCTACTTGTCCTGAGTTGGCTCGTTCCCATCGGTCTGTGGATTACTGCTATTGCAGCAGGTGTGAAAGTCGGTATCTTTGATCTCGTCGCAATGCGTTTGCGCCGTGTACCCCCCGCCGCGATTGTCGAACCACAGATCAACGCAACGAAAGCAGGCTTAACGCTCTCACTTGACGACCTTGAAGCGCACTTTCTCGCGGGTGGTAGCGTCGCGAGTGTTGTCGCTGCACTTATCGCAGCAGACAAGGCGAACATTGAACTCCGCTTCGCACAAGCCGCCGCTATTGACCTTGCAGGTAGGGATGTCCTACAAGCCGTACAGGTCAGCGTCACCCCAGAGATCATCGATATTCCGGGGCAAGAGGATGCAAGTACCAACAACGGCATTACCGCTGTCGCACGCGACGGTATCCAATTGATTGTAAAGGCACGCGTTACCGTTAGAGCCGATATCGACCGGCTTGTCGGCGGTGCGACTGAAGATACGATCCGCGCAAGGGTCGGCGAGGGAATCATTACGACCATCGGTTCATCGGATAGTCACAAGGCTGTTTTGGAGAATCCGGTCCGCATCTCGGAGACGGTGCTTGACAAGGGTTTAGCCTCTGGAACCGCTTTCGAGATTTTATCAATCGATATAGCCGATATAAACGTCGGCGAAAACGTCGGTGCTAAATTACAGACCGATCAAGCGGAAGCCGAACTGAAAATAGCACGTGCCAAAGCCGAAGAACAACGCGCCCGGGCACAAGCCGAAGAAGAAGAAAATAAAGCACTCGTTGAAGAGATGACGATCAAATTGATTGAGGCTGACGCTGAAGTACCCCTTGCAATCGCGGACACGCTTAACACCGAAAGGATGAGCGTTATGGATTATTATGAACTCAGGAATATCCTCGCGGATACAGAGATGCGCCAGTCTATCGCTTCACCCGTCACTGATGGACAGGAGATAGACACGACTCGCTCCTCACATTCGCTCGGACTTTCGTAGCGGTTGGGTTACCCACTCCCTCGGACTTTCGTAGCGGTTGGATAACTCATTCGCTCGGACTTTCGTAGGGGCTGGGTCACCCAGCCCTAAAGGTGGAGGCCCCTCACAAAATCCACTAAAGGAGAGACTTATGGATAGTATTATCCAGATGCTGGTACCGCTGATTATTGTGATTCTGTCAGTCGTTTTAGGCAATTCACGCCGACGGAGGACACAGCAAAACGCTGAAAAGCGAGCGGAGGAAAATACACTTGCTCAGGCGGATGATAATGCAGCACCACCGCCTTTTATGGAAGATTTCCCGTTCGCAACCGAATTTGAACAGATGATGACACAACAGGACGAGGATGAAACGGAGGCAGTGTCAGAAGTTCCCGAAGAACCGGAGCCGCCTACACCGGAAGAATCGCCGCAGCCAGTTGAGGCGACGCGCCCGCAACCGCCGCCAATACCTGTGGAGTCCCCGGCTCGGATCCGCTCCGTCCCGGTTACGTCGCTCCTCGATTTTTCGCCACAAGCGTTTCGGCAAGGCATCGTTCTCAAAGAGATCCTTGAACGTCCCAGATCACGACGAAATAGGCAGAAAACCGATAACCGATAACCCGCAGCTGTACATTCGCAATCCATTCTAAAGTACGTTCTCTGTTCAGGCGCGATCGCTCGCTTTAGCCCTGGACAGAGAATATGGAATTTTAAATGCAAACCCGTCGCCTTTACAAAATTGCCGTTATCGCCTCAGTTTTTCTGTTGTGCGTCGGATGTTCCAGTCGTCAAAAAATCTCCCAACAACAGATGCCACGCCATACCGAGTTTCCTACCTATACCCGGCATCTTAAAGGTTTCAAAATTTGTCTCGACCCAGGACACGGTGGACAAGCACACGTTCCTGATTACAAACGCGGCCCAACAGGCGTTCGTGAGGCTGAAGTCAACCTAAAAGTCGCATTTCATTTACGCGATATGTTACAGAACGTCGGTGCGACTGTCGTTATGACCCGTGTTGATGATACCTATGTGAGCCTCGCAAGGCGGAGCCAAATCGCTAACGAAAGTGGTGCCGATTTCTTTATCTCACTGCATCACAACGGTATTGATAACAGCCCAGAAACGAACTACACCTCCACTTGGTATCATGGTGATGCAGACGACTCGCGTCAGAGCCTCGATCTCGCCCGGTATATCCAACAAGGTGTTTCAGACGCGCTACGTTTACCGAGATCACCAGCGACAGGTCTCTATTCAGATAAATTGGTTACCGCTTCCGGCTTCGGCGTTCTGCGTCTTACGGAATGTCCAGCCGTGTTATGTGAGGCATCTTTTCTCTCGAATCCAGAGGAGGAAACGAGACTACAAGACGATGCCTATCTTAGACAGGAGGCGTACGGCTACCTTCTCGGAATCGCACGGTACGTCGCAGCGGGCTTCCCAAAAGGGGTTTTGATTGACCCACAACACAGGTCTACCGTTGAAACAAAAACGCCACGCCTCCAGATTCGGGTGATGGACGGTCTCCACGAACGCGGCGCATGGATGCTAAAACGGCAACAGGTCTTCACTGATTCTATCCGCGTTAAAGTCGATGGTGTCACCGCCCCGCATCACTACGATCGCGATACCGATATAATCACTGTTGCTATTGAAAAACCGCTTTCAAACGGTATCCATTTCGTCGAGACGGAACTGGTGAACTATTACGGTAATCATAGCCTACCTTCACCACAACGGTTCAAGGTGGCACCACCTGCCGAAAAACTGACACTCCGCGCGTGGACAGAAACGCTGCCCGCCGATGGGAAAAGTTACGTCGGTATCACCGTAACTGCTTTCGACGCTGACGGAATGCCAATCGCTGACGACGAACCGCTCTACGCACAAGCATCAAACGGCACACTCGCGGAGACCCGTCACCCCTCGAAAGATGGCTCAGCACACTTCTATCTGTCCGCCTCCGATACACCCGGGACAGCAACTGTGGAGGCTTCATATCGTGAAACCCGTGAATCGCTGACAATTCGTTTCGCAGATGTCGATATTGCCATTCTACAAGGATACATCGCGAATGCCGATGCGAATGAACCCCTGCCAGAGGTACAATTACACACTGACACCGGATTAACCGCACACACAGATGCACAAGGACACTTCTTTATTACAACCGTTCCGACTTCGGAGGTTCCTGTCGAAACAACGTTACATATCTCTAAAGTCGGTTACTATCGGAATAAACGTCAGGTCAATATCGCCCCGAACCAAGCAGCAGTCGTCCGCACCAAGCTTCATCCGATTGCAGGGGGTGCTTATGCATCGGCTGTTATCATTCTCGATTCCCGAACCGATACACCTGCTACAGAAAAGTTGATACGCACCTTAAAAGAGCTGTTAGAACTCGCTGGCGCGAAGGTTTACAACATTTATACCCCCGGACAAGCATTGACGACAGAGAAACGCATAGAAACAATTAACGCTATCGCCGATGAAGGATATTATTTGCAAATCAATCACGTGCCTCAAAGTGAAGAAGCATCTGTTGTCGCAGCACACTACCGCGGCAATCAGGTGACAGAGACCTTCCTAAAACGGATACTCCAACAGTTCAACAAGACGCTTTATGAAACACCGATTGCTACGATTCAAGATTGGAGTACACCTGAAATCCAGCAAACCAACAAAATGGCGATGACGCTTGAAATCAAGCATCAAAATGTTTCTTCTGTAGAGGAGGCGTACGCAATCTTTTTCGGTACATGGACCTTTTTAAACGGAAGTGAAGATATAGATCCAGATGAACAGAAGCGTTTCATGGCATACTTAAAAGAAATGCAAAGAAGTTAACAGTTTCCAGTTAACAGTTTTCAGTTAAGAGAGGTTATGTTATCCAAGTGTCTCTTTTCTGGTTACTGGTTACTGGTTACTGGTTACTGATACCAAGGAAAATTAAAAAAAATGGATATTGTTTCTAAAATTACAGACTTACAACTCAGGCATCCGTTTAAAATCGCCAGACGCGCAACAGATGCCTACCGACAGATCGTCTCCGTAGAAATTGACGGTGGCATCGGCGAAACGGCACCTGCCCGGTTTTACGGCGAAACTGTGGAGACAGTCCGTCTCGCCTTAGAAACAATCGCCCCGGCACTCACGACCAATCTTGATGCTATCCACGATGTTATGGCAGCCGCTGAAACGGCGTTTGGTGGTAATTACGCAGCGAAATCCGCCATCGATATGGCACTACACGACCGACTCGGAAAGAAACTCGGCGTGCCGCTCTATCAACTCTGGGGACTCGACCCACAAAATACGCCTTGCACAGCGTTCACGATCGGACTCGACGAACCTGAGATAATGGCAGAGAAAACCCGTCAAGCAGAAGCGTATCCGATCCTGAAGGTCAAACTCGGAACGCCTCGTGATATAGAAATCATCGAAACACTCCGCAGCGTAACAGATAAACCTATCTATGTCGATGCGAATACGGCGTGGACACCGAAAACGGCTGTCCGCAAAATCCGTGAACTTGCGAAATACGGCGTTGAATTAATCGAGCAACCGACAAAACCGAGTGACTTGGCAGGCCTCAGATTTGTCCGTGAGAACTCAGCATTACCGATTATTGCCGATGAAAGCGTCAAACGCGCCAGTGATATTCCAGCACTCGTCGGATGTGTTGACGGCATCAACATCAAACTTGTCAAATGTGGTGGCTTGCTTGAAGCGCATCGGATGATACACGTCGCGCGTACACACGGCTTGCTTGTTATGATCGGTTGTATGATAGAGAGTTCACTTGGTATCACCGCCGCTGCGCACCTCACCCCACTCGTAGACTACGCCGACCTTGACGGTAACCTACTCATCATAAACGACCCCTACACGGGTGTAACGCTTGAGAACGGAAAACTAATCCTACCAGAACACCCCGGCATCGGCGTTACGTAAAGAATATTCGCAAAAATGCCATCATATATGCTATACTAATATACGCGATGGACGTTTTAGATTTTAGATATTATTAGTTAGGTAATTCCCTCAAATATACTATAGGTTAACCAGCACGACGCGTCAATATAACTATTGAAAGGATAGTGTTTTGTTATGGACGTTTATCAGAAAATACTTCCGATAAGAACAATTGAACAGGCAAAAGCAATCCGGAACCAATCTTGGCAAAAATGTGACTTGATCCCAACGTGGGTGGACCAAGAAGAGGTCGATTTGGATTGCTTTTACACAGATCCTGACATAGCACACGAATGTAGTGAAAGCCTATATTCCATAATGCAAACGGATGGTGTAAACCTAAAGAACTATCAATTTATTGAGCCAAGTGCTGGCACTGGCGTATTTTATAATCTGATGCCAGAAAATCGCCGGATTGGTATTGATATACTACCCACGCGCCCCGAGTTTATAGGTGAAGATTATTTGACTTGGAGTCCATCGGATACCCAAAATCACTATGCTGTTATGGGGAATCCGCCGTTCGGTTATCGCGCATGGCTTGCCCTTGCTTTTCTAAATCATTCAGCAACCTTTGCTGACTACATCGGTTTCATATTACCTATGGCATTTCAAAGCAATGGCAAAGGCAGTCCTAAGTATAGAGTAAGAGGTGCAGAACTAATTTTGTCTAAACAGTTACCATCTAACGCTTTCGTAGATATAAATAGAAATGCGGTTAAACTTAATACCCTCTGGCAAGTATGGAGACGTGGTGTAAATCGTATACAAGCAGCCAAGACGTGTAATGATTGGATAGATTTATTTACCGTAGATATCCGTAAAGAGCGGCTTTGCGGGCAAAATCGGATGAAAGAAGCCGATTATTTTCTCCAAAGAACATTCTACAACGAACCTCCTGAACTTGTCCAAGATTTCGCGGAAGTCCGTTACGGTTGTGGATATGGATTGATTCTAAAAAAGGAACGCAACAAAATTGAATATTTATTGAACAACACAAATTGGAACCATTATTCCAATCTCGCTGTCCACAATTGTAGGCACATCTCCATGTATCATATCCGACAAGCCATAGTAGATGGAGGATTTGTTGATGCTTGGCGAAAAGGCGAGGTCGTGGAAGGGAAAGCCGGACGTTTGGCAACTATGGATAAAGGTTCGTCTGCCACTTTCAAACTCACCAAAAAGCCTTCTGAATTGCTCCCTATAACTGAATTTAGGGAGAAGATTGATGAAATAGCCAAATCCCTCACATAAAGATTTTCTGAGGAATCCAGTTCACATTGTAGTAATAATTGTAAAATCTACTCTAAACAAAACGGAGAAATCCAAAAATGACAAAACAGAACCGAAACGTCCTCATCACCGGTGGCACCGGTATATTAGGGAGTGCTGTCACGAAAGCCTACCTCGCCCAAGGCGACACTGTCGCTGTCACTTACCTATTTGAAGAAGAGGTCGAACGCTTCAAGCAGTATAATCCTGAACTCAGTGAAGATGTTACCTTCCTTTTCGCAAATGTTACCGAGGAAGCCGAAGTCCAGAAAACTATTGCGGAATTCATATCCGAATTTGACTCCTTAGATGTCTTGGTAAACATCGTCGGTGGGTTCGTCGGCGGAATCCCGACAGCGGAACTCGAAGAGGACAGATGGGATTTCATGATGAACCTCAATCTCAAATCGGTCTTCCTTTGCTGTAAGACTGCAATTCCGCACATGACGGCACAAAGTTACGGAAAGATTATTAACGTCTCTGCACGCGCCGGCTTAAAAGGCGAAGCGGGGTTGAGTGCCTATTGCGTCTCGAAAGGTGGTGTCCGGACCTTGACGGAATCGTTAGCTGCTGAAGTCATGGACTCCGGTGTGAATGTCAACGCCATTATGCCGAGCATCATGGATACCCCCGCGAACCGGGAAGCCATGCCGGACGAAGAGCACGACCGATGGGTCGCACCGGCAGATGTCGCCAAAGTGATATGCTTCCTCACTTCCGATGATGCCACTATCATCAACGGTGCTGCGATCCCCGTTTACGGCAGAGCCTAACCTACCGACCACTTATACACATAGTGTTCGGTTCTTCAATGGACCGTTCGGGTAGATAGGTGTAGTGAAACCCAACATCCCAAACCGTATGGGTATTATAATGCGTTGGGTTTCACTCGGTTTGTGGTGATTTCAGGTTTCTCGGTTCCTTGAAGACTCTGTGCTATGTGCGATTTTTGGTAGGTTTCCGTTCAACCGAACCTACCGGACTTGTCACAAAAAATAAAGTACCACATATCTAAACCTACCATAAAATTCAACGTCTTATTAAATGTATAGACGTTGAAAAAGCACGCCCTTTCATTGTATTCGCGCGTTGCAGGCACAAACCCGACCAAAAGTACTTGAGTCATCTATACTTTCACGTATCAAGTAACCGAAAGAAAAAAATAATAAAGGAGATATTCCATGACACAATTGGAATTCCACACACTCGTGAGGGGCCTATTTGTCCCATCAGAGACGCAGGCATCTCACTTTCAAAAACTGATGGTTGAGCGTTATCACGTGAACGTCTCAATTGATGACCGATTCGCAACAACTGAAGTAGATCTCGTTTTCAGTAATCCAAACAACGTTCCTATCGGTGGTCTTTTTCTATTTCCACTACCGGCTGGCGCGAAACAAAAAAATACCGAGATTCGCATTTGTGGCAATCTCACGGAATCACAGTTGCTGGAAGGACAGAAGTTAACCAAATTCTACAAGCGCGTTCTACAAGCGCGAGACTTGCAAATGCTACAGGCAATCGGCACTTCCGCGTTGCAAGCAGAGATCGCCGCAATTGCTGCCGACGGTGAGTGTCGCGTTCAAATCAAGTATACTGAGCGGACTGAGGAAACGGACAACGGCTTGGTGTACACACATCATTTACGAGCGAATCAACCCGTTGAAAGTTTCTTGATGTCAATAGATATCAGGAGCGAACAAGCAATTGGAGACATTGAATCCCCATCGCACGATGTTACGGTTGTGCAAGACTATGTAAGCGCGAACGTGGCTTACTACGCCTCCGGTGCAGAATTAGATTCGGATTTCGTCTGTCGCTATGCGTTTACAGACAGCAATTTCGATCAAATAGAGCTCATGTCTCAGGACATGCCGATTCGCGCGAATATAAGCGAGCCAATGGTGCTTTCTGATGTTATTCCCGAACCTCCACCAACACCAAGAAGCCCTATGTTCAGGAGACCGGAGGTAGTACACCAAACGTTCAGCGCACCGATATCGTCGCCAGGACTTTTGCGTCCGCCCAACGGTGCGGCTTACCACGATGTTTTTTTCAAGGGACACGGCACGAACCCGTTTATTGATCCTGAAGATGATAACCTTTCAACATTCGGTATGGATGCTGATAGTGCCTCTTATTCCGTGATGCGCCGCTACCTCCGAGACGGCAATTTACCACCAACAGAAGCCGTACGGGTCGAGGAATTCATCAACGCTTTCGATTACGATTATACACCCCCGACAGATGCTGCTTTCGCACTGCATCTTGAGGGCGCACCCTCCAAATTCGGTGAAGGCAAACGCCGTCAGTTACTGCGCATCGGTATTCAAGGGCGCGTCGTCCCAGATGTTGATCGAAAGGATGCTGTACTCACTTTCGTAATCGATGTCTCCGGTTCAATGGGTATGGAAAATCGGTTGGGACTCGTGAAAAAGGCGTTGCGACTTTTGGTAAAACAACTCCGCCCGGCCGATAAGATCGGCATTGTTGTCTATGGCACTAACGCTCGGGTCGTACTCCCACATACCAGCGTTGTGAACCGCGAACACATCTTGGAAAGGATTGAGTCCTTGTGTACTGAAGGTGTGACAAACCTTGAAGACGGGATTCATAAGGGATATGAACTCGCTCGCAAGAATGCAGAGAGCGATTGCATCAACCGCGTGATTCTCTGTTCGGATGGCGTTGCGAATGCTGGACAAACAGCACCAGATCAACTTCTCAAAGAGATTCGCGACCATGTTGATGACGATGGTATCTTCTTAACCACAGTCGGTTTCGGCATGGGGAATTACAATGATGTTCTCATGGAGGAACTCGCGAAGAAAGGCAACGGAAATTACGCCTATGTTGATACCCTGAGTGAGGCGCGGCGTATCTTTGTCGAGAACCTCACCGGCACACTACAAATTATTGCCAAAGACGCTAAAGTACAGGTTGCGTTCAACCCAGACACGGTTAGACAGTTTCGGCTGATCGGTTATGAAAGCCGGCAGATGAAACATGAGGATTTCCGTAACGATGAGGCGGATGCCGGCGAGATCGGAGCCGGACACAGCGTCACCGCACTCTATGAAGTCAAACTCAACAAGGGTGTTAACAGCGGTAAACTCGCAAAAGTCGCCATCCGTTATGAAGATCCTGGCACGGAGAAAGTAACGGAGGTCAGCGAGAATTTCCGTGTTGAAGACCTTAAAGACAGGTTTGAAGAGGCTTCACCCGGAGTGCAATTCGCTGCGACCATCGCACAGTTCGCTGAAATCCTACGCGAAAGTTTCTGGGTGAAAAACGGTTGCCTAAAAACCGTCCGACAGACGCTGAAAGCGATCTTGGAACAGCATCCAGAAGTTGTCGCAAAAGATGAAGCGCAAGCCGAGAAACGCAGTGAGGAATTGTTAGCACTCGTGCAGAACGCAGAGCGAATTAAAGAACAGGAACAAGCAAGGTGATGAACCAACGCGGTAACTCTGGGAAAAATTTAGCAGGGTACTTGTGCAAGCCGTGCGTTAGGAAACTCTGATCGTAACTGATGAAAAGAAACCTGTCCCCATCCTTCGCTGGTAGGTCAACAGGAATATCACCATCTACCTGAACAATATTTTCGCCAAAGTCGTTTACAATTTCGGTAATGTTTGCCATATTTTTCTCGTAGTGTGAAATCTTCAGTTTTCGCCTTTTCAAGTTTCCAGTTAACAGTTTACAGTTTACAGTTAAGAAAAGACCTTGATAGACCCGTTACCCTCTTAACTGGCCACTGGTTACTGGTTACTGACTTGCAGTTGCGTCTGTACAAGTCGTTCTAAAATTTGCAGACGCAACGCCGTTTCAATATCCGCAACTTCAGGTCTACCGGCGAGGTTCTCGGTCTCATTTGGGTCGTTTTGCACATCAAACAAGAGATAGACTTCGCCGTTTGCATTCAGCGCAGCCTTCCACTCCTGATTGAGCAACATAATCTCACCCTCTATCTCAGAGATCGCGAAATCACGGTGTGTTGATTCAGGTTGCGTTAGCACCGGACACAACGATTTCCCGAATTGACGATGCACCAACTCGCCACCCGCTAATTCAACAAGCGTTGGCCCGATGTCAATCCATTCCACAGGACTATCGCAGAGACTCCCTGTAGGAGTGGTTTGCGACCCCGATGCCTTAGGTGTCCGTACAAGTAACGGTATCCGAACCGCACCATTCAAGAAGTTGCTTTTATAGATCAATCCATAATCACCGTTCATCTCACCGTGGTCAGACGTATGCACAATAACTGTGTTATCAAGTTCACCGCGTGCCGCAATTGCCTCAATAATTTCACCGATCTGATCATCAATCAGCGTGACATTGCCTGCATAATTCGCGCGGAGCCTCCCGATTTCACCGGGTTCAAACTTCGGATTCATCCGCTGCATTAATCTATCTAAGTGTCCGTGCGGACGTTCTCCGACAGGTGGACGCGGTATCGCCGGTGGCATCGTTTCCGGATCATACATGCTGGCGTAGGGTTCCGGCGTATCCCAGGGTTCATGCGGACCTCCGAAGCTGACCCAGCAACACCACGGCTCCTGACGATCGTAGTTCTGTAGGTATCGCTTCGCCTGTTGCCCGACATACACATCGGCGTAGTCTTCAAACGCTAACGTTGATGGCCGCACGAGGTGCGGTTTTGTGCTGAACCGTTCCCGATAATCGGCGCGGTATGCTTCCCAGACCCCTTTATCTTCCCACATCGCTGTCATGTGAGATAAGGTCCTGGCACTCGCCCGCGGTCCGCCGATTTCGTTTATATCGTCCAACCCGTAAGCATTCATTAAGCCTTCGCGATCACGCAAATCACCACTGTGTGGGTGTAGATGCGTCTTCCCGAAAAGACTTGTGCGGTAACCTGCAGCCTGCATCGCTTGCATCCATGTCGGCGTTTCCGCCAACAGGGTATGTCCCATATTGTTCCAAACGCCGGTATTATGTGGATACAAGCCTGTCGCTAAACTAAGCCGTGTCGGGATACAGACGGGTGACGTGGTAACACAATTCGTGAATTGAACGCCTTCACTCGCGATGCGATCGAGGTTCGGGGTCTGCACCCAATCGCCGCTGCACCCCATCGCGTCCCAACGCTGCTGATCTGTCATTAAAAAAAGAATGTTCGGGGTTCCCATCGTTATCCTCGCTTAATTCCGGCTTCCTTAAAGGCGTTTGAGAGGGTCTCGTAAGAGAATGTCGCAGCAGCAAGCGGGTCGTAATCTTCACGGGCCTGCACCATAAAACTCACCTCAGCCGTGATAAACCCGTCGTAACCGTGCGCTTGCATCCTTTTGAGATAATCAACATAATCGAAAGGCCCCTCACCCGGAATCAGGAACTCGTGGTCAGGAGCAATGCCGCGTTGATCCTTGACATGCGTATGCGCCGATACCGCTGCCAGTGCCGATACAGTCTCTTCCGTTGACATACCGATGATATCGAAATGGCTGATGTCAAAGTTGACTTTGAGGTAAGGAGAGTTAACGATTTCGAGGAGTTCAAGCACCTTGGCAGGCGTGTCAACGATTGCCCCGACGTGGGGTTCCATAGCAATGGTAACACCGCGTGACGCGCCATACTCGACGAGTTCGCCGACGCGCGCCGCAAGGAAATCTTTGTTTCTATCCCAATCCTCAGGTTTGCCCCCCGGAGTCGTGTTGACAGCAGGCGGCGCATCACCTTGTGCAAGCTCCACTGCCAGATCAACACCACCTTTCAACCGCCACATATTCTTTGCGTGTGCCTCTGGATCCATATCCAGCAGACTCGAATGTGCAGCGATGGCGGGTAGTGCCAAGTTATGTTGTTCCAACAGAGACGCAATCCGTTTCCGTTCCGCAGCATCGAGCGTGCTAAGCTCAGTCGTAAACCGTGGAATGATGGTGAGTTCAACGCCATCGTATCCGAGGCTCGCTAAATGAGAGATGGCAGTATCTATGGGAACGGTAGGCATTCCCCAAGTGCTATATCCGAGTTTCATTTTTTAATTTTTCCTTGCGGTTCGATTAGGGTTTTCGCGGTAGGTGCGTCGTTCTCCGTTTATCCGCCTCCACTTCGTTTCGGCTAATCGTCCTGGTTAAAAAAAGAGAGATTCGTTAGAAGAATTTTCCAGTTTCCAGTAAGAAAAAGACTTGATAGACCCGTTTCCCTCTTTGCTGACTGCTGACTGCTGTTGGCTAACTCAAGAGATTATGTTGAGCCAATCGCCTAATAGAAAATCGACCCGTTGAATGAGCAACGCGACACGACCCATAACCGTATTTCCGAACGCCGAACCGAACCCTATCATGAGAAAGGCGATACCGACCTTTGAAAGCCATTTCACGGGACCCCGATGTTCCACGGAAAAGAAGAAATAGGTGAGTGTGCAAATCACGCCGACAACCATAAGAATTGCCTCGAAAATCCCCCAACCAGAGAGCGTTCCGGCAGCGATCTCTGCAAAGGGTGCGATCGTTCCGCGCGTCTGTTCAAATATGTTGGCGCGGAGCACATTCGGAATCGCAATGCCTGAGCCAAATCCGATAAGAATCGCAATCGGATAGCGGATGAGCCATGTATGCCGAGGGGACAAGCGCGCAAAAAACAGCAGCCCAATACAGATCGGGATTAGTTTAATGAAACCTTCTGGCGCGCCCGTTGTTACCGTTTCCCATAACGGTTTCAAGGCAAAGGGAACAAGTCCTTGGTATATAGAAAGAACAATCCCGTATCCGACAGACACGCCTACAAAGAGATGTTCAGCAAACCGGTAGAACGGGTTGTCTCGATAAAGAACACTGTAGATGGAGAGTGTCAGAAACGCTGCAACCCAAATTCCGATTAAATTCCAATCCATCAAACTATTCCTCCCGTGTCCTGTAAATAAAATAAGTTATGTTGCCAATGATCACCAATACGACGATCAACAGATGCACAAACGATTCTACATTTATCCATTGCATCCCTTTCGCAGGCGCGCCGACGAGGTTCTCGTACTCAGCCGCCCCCAAAATCCCGGACAGCAAGCCAACTAACTGTCCGGTCTGTAGATACGGAAACATCTGTGCAATAATAACACCTGTGACCCCAGCGGCGATCTGTTGGTTGTACTGGACATTCGCGTAGATAATCCATGACTCTACTGTATCGCTGGAGGCGAAATCAACCAGAAGATCAATTTGGTCATAGTTCGTAATATTTTGCATCATCGGGATCTCACTGATAGCTGTCCCGTTATAATCCGTATCATAGACGCTGGCGATGTCTGTCCCCATGCCCAGAATCACTTGCACCGCTCCAGGACGGAAGCCTAAAAAGACGTAATCTTCACCGTCCACTGCCCCTTTCTCTGCAGCGACTTGTTGTATAAGCGCACTCGCTAAGGTAGGCGCATCTACAACAAGTGTAATAGCGATGACGCGTATATCTCTATCAAAACACTGTTTTAGCAACGCTTTTGCCATAGGGTTCAGCTCGGCTAAAGAGGAGGGACCATAATCAAAGGCAATCATGATTGTTGAACCCGCAGGAAGTGCTTCCACATAATCATAGAAGTTCTGCGTCGGTTCAGATACCGAGACGGGTAAATTGATGGATAATAACATCGGAATAATAACCGCCAACGCAACCAAGATAAAAACAATTCGTCGATCTATATTCGGCATTTGTTAGTCTCCTCCGCCTAAGTATGAACGTTCGATTCCTAATATAATCCGGATAGACTGCGAGATGACACCTAAACTCACCCCAAGAATAATGCCACGTCTGGCAGAGAGATTCGGGTTATCCAAAATCCATTGCCGGGCTTCTGACGCAGTATCATTTGACAGAAGATTGCCAATCGGGACGTTGCCCATCATAACAATTAAGGCAGTAATCAACAATAAGCTCGCTTCAAACGTCCGCGCCCGAAAGGCACGGTATGCCGCGGACGCGATGAAGAAGGCGAGGAGCGAAAACATTGTTGCATCCATCGGAAGCTGGACGTTATTGTATAACCACACAAACATAGGATTCTGTGGTTTAAAAAACATACCGATCAGAACCATTACTATAAGACCGGCAAAGACAACAAAACTGTACTGCCAATGCTCCGTTCGACGACGGATTCGCGCCGTATGCGTCTGAATCAGTGTCACTGTTGCTAATACCAACGCAAAAGGACCAATAATCAATGCCCAACTGATAACTTCTTCGTAAATGCCTTGCGAAAATGAATGCGGGCTGAATTGTGTGAAGATCATTGCAATCCCGAAAACAAAGCAGAGAACTAAAGGGACTTGTCGCTTCATAAAACCTCCTAACTTACCCGCTGTAAAAGCGTTGTAATCCAACTGATGCCAGATAATTCAAGCACCACACCCAATACGACAGCAGCAAAAATAAGTATCTTTCCCCAATCTTGACCTCTCAGACTGCCGAGCAACATCGGCTCTCTCGAAAGGTACGCACTTGCAGCATAAAGTTCTTCGCCGATTAAGGTGTAGTCGCAGGCAGCAATAAAGAATGGGAGCTGGTGCTCCGAATCTGTTCCAGCGATCTGGATAGCACCGACAGAATTACCGGTCTCGGCAAGGATGAGGGATTCCGCGTAAAATGTACCTTGTAGAAATATCGCTGCCGGTTTCTCGCGGAGCATCATCCCCTCTACCCCCGCAGCGTAGGCGAATTGGCTTTCGGTGAGAAAAAAGATGTCGTCTTCATTATACGCATCTGGACGCCCTTCCTCAAGATAAGCCGTTTTTACCATTTCACGGACGACATTGAGGACAATCGGATCCCGACACGGAACACGTAATGAAGTCTCATAGTCTGCTGTCCGCCGGGCGACCTGTCCCAAAATTGTCATACTTGCAATCGTAGCGACACCGCTGACACCCCCCAATCCTGTACTGTATAGAATGGAACGCCCCATTTCTGTCGCTCTGCCGATGGCTTCATCTACCGCCTCTAAGCCAGGAATACGCCGAACAAACAGCTCCTTGCCGCTTCGCGCGCTATAGATGTTCCAAACAATCGCTGCGGAAAACAGAAGCATGGTAATAAAGAGCGGGATTTTGCCAGTATGAAACCACTCACCTGTCCCTTTAACTGGAGCCGTCTGTTCAGAATCAACAGTCGCCTCCGTTTCGCTAACAGCACGCACAATATAGGCATAAGTCGTCCCTTTCTCAATAGCGGAATCGGCGTAGGTCGTTTTTTCAGCAGGCAGCAGCTCCCCGATCGCTTCAAGTTCACCACCAGCAATCCGACGGAGGATTTGGTACCCACTGATACCGCTTTCCTCAGCCGCTGCGTCCCACGTAATCGTGATACTCGACCCATCATCGTTTGGCGTATCCACCGCCGTGACGTTTGATGGCGGGCTGAGTCCTTGGCTAAATGCAGTGCCGACGCTTAGACCTAAAACCAAGCAGACGGCAATCCATTGTGTTGTTTTTATCATTTTTTAATTTTCCTTGCGGTTAGTCAAGTTTCTCGTTGGTAATAATCCGTTTTATCTTGTCCGTCGCGCTTTCGTTGCGATTTTTTAAATTTTCCTTGCGGTTCAATGAGAGTTCTCGTGGCCAATAAGTCGTCCTCTGTTGTCCGTCGCGCCTTCGTTGCGACTGCTCGTTATTGGCGTATCAGTAACCAGTACCCAGTACCCAGCAACCAGTTAAGAGGTGTGCGGATAACACAATATCTCTTTTCTGGAAACTGTTAACTGGAAACTGTTAACTTCTCTATCAGTAACCAGTACCCAGTACCCAGTTAAGAGGTGTGCGGATAACACAATATCTCTTTTCTGGAAACTGTTAACTGGAAACTGTTAACTTCTCCGCACAAAAACTTAATAGTTAAAAACATTGCGATATAGCTTCTAAAACCTGACGATCATTTACATCGTCGCGGATAACAACTTCCCCGATACGCGTCGGTAAGATGAGACGGAGTTCACCGCCGAGCGTCTTTTTGTCTAAATACATGGCATCACAGATGGCTTCTGGCGTAAGATCGTCTGGAAAAGTGAGCGGTAACTTGGCACGTTTCAAAAGCGCACGTTGCCGTTGAAAATCGGTCTCAGAGAACATTCCCAAATTAACCGCCAATTGCGCCGCACAATTCATCCCGATAGAGACCGCCTCACCGTGCCGGTATCTATTGTAATGCGTCAACGCCTCAAGTGCGTGTCCAAAGGTATGTCCATAGTTCAGTACCATCCGTAAACCGCTCTCTTTTTCGTCTTTCGCGACGATTTCCGCCTTGTTAAGGCACGCACTTGAGATCATCTTAATCAGCGTTGCATCTTCTATATTCAGTATCGCCTCCAAATTCGCCTCAACCATTTCAAATAACGGTTCATCGCGGATAACACCCATCTTGATAACTTCAATAAGTCCTGCCCGGATGTCGCGTTGCGGTAAGGTCTCGAGCGTATCTACATCAATGATGACCAACTTCGGCTGATGAAACGCGCCGATGAGGTTTTTACCTTTCGGGTGATTAATCGCCGTCTTGCCGCCGACGCTTGCATCGACCTGTGCCTGTAGCGTCGTCGGAATCTGGACGTAAGAGATACCGCGCATATAAACCGCCGCCGCAAAGCCACCTAAATCCCCGACAACACCGCCACCGAGGGCGATAAGCGTTGAACCACGATCGAGTTGATGCGCGACTAAACTGTCTTGTACGCGAGAGAATTCTGCTAACGATTTGCTCTCTTCGCCGACCGGAATTTCAACCGCGTTTACGTCAAATCCTGCATCGGTCAGGCTGCGCCGAACGATAGGCATGTACCGCGCTTTAACGAACACATCCGAAACGATCAGCACTTTATTCGATTTCATAAGCGGTGTAAGCAGTTCGCCAACGCTGTTCATCAGGCCCGCACCGACAACAATCGGATAACTGTTCTCTCCGAGTTCCACGCGTAAGTTTTTTCTCACTTTGAACCCCTAACACTTTTCATAAACACCCGTTTGATATATGCCATAACCTCCCCGAACGAGCGTCCCGTCGTTTCGACCATATAATCCGCCTTCACGTAGTACGGATGCCGATCTTCCATCATCGATTTAATTTTTGTGAGCGGATCGGGTGTCTGGAGCAGAGGGCGGTGCGGCTGGTGTCGGACACGTCGGTAAATCTCCTCCGGTGTCGCTGTTAAACAAAAAATGATGCCGTTACGTCTCAATTCCGCCATATTGGTTTCCTTCAAGACGACACCACCCCCCGTAGAGATAACGTAATTACATAATTTTGACGCTTTACGAACCGCTTCGCTCTCAAGTTCCCGAAAAGTCTCCTCCCCATCCTCCGAAAAAATATCGCTGATACGACGACCACTATCACGCTCAATAATGTCGTCTGTATCCACATATCGCATCCGGAGTTGTGTCGCAAGTCGTTTAGCTATAGAGGTTTTCCCAGTTCCCATAAAACCGACAAGCACAATATTAGGTCTGTTTTTATTCTGTTTTTCCACTTATATCCCACCTTTATTGTGACTGTTTCCCTAAATCTGGTAAGTGCGATCGAAACCGTGTCGTCACCCGGCATTAAGAAAGTACCTACTGACAACTGAAAACTATTATACTGTTTTTGAGAAATATTGTAAAGGTTTTGCACGAATTTTTGAGGTATGATATAATTCAACGCACTGGAACGCCAATTATATACCGATAGAAAGGTCAAGGAGAGGTAGATGCCGCGACAACTCAGAATGGTACGTCCGAACCTAAAACATTTACCGGAACTACAACTTCCGGCAGGTTACGATATACGCAGCTACCGCGAAGGCGACGAAGCACACTGGGCACGGATTATCAGCGACTCCTTCGGTGGCAGAGAACGCACCGCACAAGATACACAGAACGAGATTACAAGCAGAGATGTCTTCGTTCCCGATGGTCTCTACTTCGCGACACACCGTGGTACCCCTGTCGGAACCGCCTGTGCATGGCGACAATCCACAGATGAAAAGGAGGTCGGATACGTACACATGGTCGGTGTCGTCGCCGAACACACGGGACACAAGCTCGGAAAATGGGTCTCACTCGCCGTTCTTCACTACTTTCGAGACAACGGATTCATCAGTGCGATGCTTGACACCGACGACTTTCGGATCCCTGCCGTTAAAACGTATCTCAATTTAGGATTCATACCGGTCTACGTTGAAGAAGAGCAATCGGAGCGGTGGCGGAAGCTATTTGAAAATTTGGAATTGCCGCACCCATCGGCACAAATCGCGAACCTTAAAGAGACACTCTCCAAGGAATTGTGGTCGAAAGTATCACGTTAAACGTATGGTGGAAGATCAACTCAGAATGGTCCGGCACGATTTAGAACACCTGCCGCGGCTTCAATGTCCAGATGGCTATCATATCCGAACCTATCGAAAAGGCGACGAAGCGTATTGGGCACGAATCATGGACACAACCTTTGTAGACCTCGGCAGAACCGCTCAAGATGCCTACGACAACGTTATTAACCAACCCAATTTTGATCCGAACGGTTTCTGTTTCGTTACGCATGAGAATATACCCATCGGCACGGCATGCGGTTGGAACAGGTCTACCGATGGCAAACAGATCGGCTATATTGATATGCTCGCCGTCCTGCCAGAACACACCGGATATAAACTCGGTAAGTGGCTAACCGTATTTCTCTTATACTATTTCAGAACCCAACAGGCGACCTCCGTGATATTAGATACTGACGATTTTCGCCTACCTGCTATCAAGAATTACCTCAACCTCGGTTTCGCGCCAATTAATCTCCGCGAAAACCATGTGCAACGCTGGCAGAATATCTTTGAAAAACTCGGTTGCCCGTAAACAATGAGATTCCCACTTGCAGTGAAAAACTGTTTAAACGTATCCAACAACGCCCTTATCTTCGTTATCCTTATCGGAGGCTTCAGTCTCCGTATTGTCGGTATAAACGTCGGATTGCCCGATACACCCGATCCGCGTGAAGCCATTATCGCACAAGATGTGCTGAACCTCGTTCACTTCACGGCACCCCCTGAAACCTACAACTGGCCCGGAACTGCATGGTTTTATACGATTGCTGTAGTCGGTAAGTTGCTCTCACTCACCGGCTTGCATCTCACGGAAGCCCATGTCATTCTACTGGCGCGTTGCATCAATGTCCTGTTGTCCACCGCGACACTCTGGTTCACCTACGCTATCGGACAACACGCAGGCAGCAGAGGCATCGGTCAAATTGCGGCAGGACTGCTTGCAGTCTCAATGTTACACGCCACCAACGAATCCCGTTTTGCACTCGTTGACATCCCTGCGACCTTCTGTGTAACGCTATTCCTCTACCGCGTCGCACGTACACGTTTTTCCGCTTCAAAGCCGTTTACACCGTGGGCTGCGATATGGCTCGGCATCGCTCTCGGAACCGGGTTCGCTGTCAAATTCACCACCATTTTCGTCTGTCTCTCCCTCGTCGCCTTCATCGGGTGCGATCAGTTTTACAGAAGAGTTGCAACCGTTATCGGTGTCTCTGCTTTAACGTTTACGCTCCTCTGTCCTTACTGGGTTATTGACCTACTTTCACCGACGTGGAATCTCTTCTTTGACGATTTCTGGTATGAAGCCACACACTACCATAAAGGACACTTCGGTCTCATCTCGACAGCAGAATCGGCGTGGCTGCAACGGTTTACCTACTTGTGGGTGCTTCTGAAATGGGGGATGGGATTACCGCTCGCGCTCCTTGCCGTCTTGAGTATCCTGCAAGCAATCACTTCCCTGAAAAGCAGAACAGGCGAGTTCGCTATATTAGAGATTCTTCTATTGGCTTTTGTTATTCCGTACCTACTCTTTATTGGCGCACACAAGGTTAAATTCACGCGTCACCTGTTGATACTCTATCCCGCGCTGACGCTGCTCGTCGCTATTTCGCTCACGAAGTTACGCAAAAGCATACGGAGTCGTTCACTGCCTCTGGGGTCAAGATATACTATCTTTGGAAAATGGGGTGTGAGTGTTATCGTCGGTATCGTCGTACTCTATTCGTTCATGTATACCGCCGCTTTCGCTGCTGTGATGCGCGCGCAACCGACGCGTGTTGTCGCATCAGAATGGATAGCCGCGCATATTCCACCGGAGGAAGCTATTGCAAGTGCACCGGTAACCTTATTTAACTGGCTGTTACCCGATTTAGATTTGGAAGTGGCAGATCCAGAAGCAGAATGGGTACTCATCCCCGTGCCGGACCTTGAGGTGTTCCGAAAATATCGACAACATCCTCACGGCTATCAAAACGAAGATTGGTACCCGATGGTTGAGATTGAATTGGAAGAGACAGTCGCGTTTTACACGCGAATCTTAGGGGAAGACAGTCCGTACGAATTGCACAAAACCTTCCGGTGTACACCAGAAATTCTTGGCATCCGAATATCGGATACCGGTGCCCCGTTCCCGATGCGAGCACTCGTACATCCTGAAATTTTGCTCTATCACCGACGCAATTAAAAAGTAAAAAATGCGTTTTTTATTTTTCTGTTAGGCAAGTCTGTGCTGAAATTATATTGCTATTTATTAGGCTTTGTGTTTTCAGGTTTCGCAGGCTGTTTGGACACTTTAGTATTTGCCTTAACATTCACCGGTTCGGATACTGAAGGATTTTTTTGAGTTGTGCTTTGAAGGTCCTGTATCTCTTTTTTGAGTTCTTCTAACTCACGTCTTTCTTGCTTCAGTTTAGCACGCTCTTCACGAGTGCGACGGAAAAACATAATATCAGCTCCTTCAAGTAAAATAGTTAGCAATGTTGATGCAGACAGAACATTTGAAACATTGCCTACGACAGCAGATAGTGAACCCACGAGGCTATTAAGCGTGATAAGGAGTTTATGCTCAATAATAAGAATAAGTGCATGAAAGAAAATGCCAAAAATGATCGCAATTGCAAAGATCGTGAACGCTGTCATGGCATTCTCAGCGTCTCGGACTGTGAATAGTGAATATCTGTTCTGTTCGCTTTCTCGATTGTTTCCCAAAACTATCTGCTCGCTCTCATGTTCACGCTTTTATCCCCTATCAAGTGGAAAGCAGCCCCCTTGCCGAGTGGCTACACTCAATATACCTACCAACGCGACACCAATATTGTAGCAGTTTTCATACAATTTGTCAAGGAAAAAGAAAAAAATATAGCTGAAGCAACAGCAGATTGTAAATCCTTAACAAATCCAATTGGTGATAACAAAGAAAAACGGACTGTCCTCCCTACTCTAAAGAGCGAGATTTCCAGTCCGAAAATTTTGATATAATTTGCACAATATCTACATCAACGGCGGCTTGAAATACTTCTTCTGAATAGGCACAATGGCGGAGAGTATTTGATGAAGCACATCCGATGCGATGTTGTCCGCATCAATGAGCCGAATAAGCTCTTGCGGGTAGTGATCAATCAAGGGTTCCGTTTCACGTTTGTAAACGTCCCATCGGTAACGCACCACGAGTTCTTCCGAATCATCAATCCGGTTCTCTTTGAGGGAGCGTCCCCGGATCCGTTTGAACATCACTTCCCGGTCCTCACAAATCATATAGATGATTTTAAAAACCTCTATATAGGGTGTTATCAACTTCGCTTGTGTAATGTTCCGTGGAATACCGTCAAGAATGAGCAGGTCGCATTCAGGCGCGTAAACCCCTTCGCGCACCTTCGTCTCCATGTAATGCTGCCAAATTTCGACCGTGATCTCATCAGGGACTAATTTGCCGACGCGCGCGTATTCTTGGAAAATTTGACCGTATTTGGAATTCGCATCAAGTTCTCGGAACATATCTCCACTTGAGATATGGAAGATGCCGGGGATCTGTGCCAGCATTTTTCCCTGTGTTCCTTTACCTACACCGGGCGGACCGACAAGCATCACTGCGTGATAACGGGGACCAATGACCTCGTGTAGGGGATTCTTATCCGTTGTCATTTCTATTTATATCCTCTGCTGCCTAAATTAAACTCCATTGAATTGACGCACCCCCCACGAAAAACCGAGCACGTCAACAGATATTACATATCAAGAAGGTGTTCAAGGATATAGAAATCCAAGCCTTCATAGTCTCGGGCAGCGATAAACTCCTGTTCAACTTTTTTATCAAACGTCCGTACCTTCTCAAGCAAGTTAAGGAACGTTCGGCGACTACTCAATAGGTGTTTTGTGGAAATTTCACGGGGCTGCGTTCGCATCACTTTCACATCTAATCCGACGAACTCGCCATTTCTACCGTATCCGTTCTCTTCAAGTACCCGGACCTGATTAAATGCCCGACGTAAATTAACAGAGCCGAACGCCTTATCTTGGTCGAATTTAAGTCCGTTCTGGTCGTTGAGATGGACACTCCAAAGTTTCTTATGATACAGTGCGTACCCCATTTCATCCGACGGTTCTAAACCTGCGAGAATCGCGTGCGCACTCTCAATTAATCCACCCACCCGTTCCGGTGCATCGCTCGCATAAGCCAACCCAATCGCATGTCCAATCGTCGGAATGTACGCAATGTCCATCGGTTCATTCGGTTTCGGCTCAATCAGAATACGGATTTCCGAGTCGTATTCAAGCAACACATTGATCGCATCAAGGATCTGTCCAACCGCATCTGCTGATGATTTCGTTTCGCGGATGTAAGTGCCTTCACGCGCGAGCCACAGCACAAGGTTTCTACACCCGATTTCATTGGCAATATCCACACACCGTTTTGAACGATCCAACGCATACTGCCGTTCTTTCGGAGAATTCGACGTGTAAGCACCGTCAATCGTTTCTGGTGATTCCCAGAGACGCGGGGCTACCACCTCCGCCGTTAAACCGTGATCGTCAAGTTGCGCTTTTACGGTTTTGGTTCGCGCCATCAATTGTGAATGTGTTTTGCCATCGATATCAGGCACAATGTCATCATCATGAAACTGTATACCAACGAAACCGAGATCCCGGTAAAATCCGACCTTCTCATCAAAACTATATGATTCCCGAACGGCGGGACCAAAGGGGTCTGATCCTTCGTGTATATTCCAAGGTCCGAAGGAGAACGCATACTCTGTCGCTCCTTCAAAAGATTCACTCATCTTTTTTCTCCTCTGCGCAGCATCCCGACTCCACTTCTCTGTTTTTATCGTCATCGTCTTAATTCAATAAAAACGCTCTAATCGCGGTAAAGGGTACGAAAAAACTGCTTGACATTTCTAATAAGTATAAAGTATTATTTAAAATGTGTCAAGGAATTCTGTATAAAATCTTCATCTCCATTTTGCAGTCCCATACATACCGAATAAAACGGATACCCTGAAATGTTACCTATACGTCGTTCACCTATCATTTCTTTATATCTATTGGCTGCGTTTACGATTGCCCTTAACCTATTCATCTTAACTGTAGAAGCTGCCAATTCCCAAGACACACCGAAGACACCGATTCCAGCGCAGAAGCAGTCAGTAACGCTACAGACAACATCGGAGAAAACCGTCAATTTTGAAGATATTTACCAAATTAAGCTGCATCTGGAGGTCCCCAGTGACATTGAAATAATCGCTACTGAGAACAATGCTGTCAGTATCAAACTCGACAAGCAGATGCAAGCAACAAACACCCAACTCGACACACTGATGCGTGCATACCTTGATAACATCTCCATAACAGAAACACGCAGCGACGGCACACTCCAGTTAGGTGTCCAATTGCCAACAGACGATACGCCTGATGCAAAACCGAATCCGCTCGCCAATTTACCGGACCAGCAAGCGAAACTTAACGATCAAGTTCAACTGAAATGGACGATTAACACCCCGGCAGATGTCGCCCTTAATATCGAAAACAAAACAGGTAATATACGCCTGAAACGGATTCGAGGGAACATAGAAGTTACGACAGATACAGGAAGCATTCAGTTACATGAAACTTTAGGAAACTACGATATCTCTGCAAAAAAAGGGAATATCGGCGGAAAAATTTTGCTAACGCAGGGACAGAACAAACTACTCACACAAAACGGTTCAATCGGATTGATTATACTTGATACCGTTGCAGCACCGATGGATTTGACCGCACACGGGGGTCGTATCCGATTAGAATTGCCTGAAGATTACGCTGTCGATGCTGAACTTAAAAGTGAAAAACAGCAGACTGTTATCAATCTACCCGCACAAGTTGATGATGCTACATCCGTAGCCATGATTAACGGTGGCGGTCCGCTATTTCGCTTGAAAGCGACCGATACGATCTCGGTTCTACCAAGGGCATCGGGGGCAGCGGACGGATCCCCGGACCTTTCGTCAGATGCCCTTGCAGATTTTTCGCAAACCGTACTGGAGACAACACAACCCCCTGTAATTGATGGCAATATCTCTGAAATAGCGTGGCAGCGTGCAAGCACACTCTCACCCTTTCAGAATGTGGATGGCACTGGTGAACCGCAGAACCCGACGCAGACCGCTTTGTTGTGGGACTCCGAACACCTCTATATCGGTGTAAAAGCATATATCTCGGAAGCGCAAATCCCACACATCTCACAGACACAAAACGACTCTCCGATTTGGGAAGATGAATGCATTGAAATCCTGATGGATCCGAACCTGAAGACCGATACCTATTATCATTTCGTTATTAATCCTATTGGCGCGCTCTTTGATCAACAGGTTAATCTGCCTGGAACACCCTATTTCCGATTTGCCCCGCAGGATGTTCAACCGACACTTAGTCAAGATACCATGAAAACAGATTTTGACGCAGATAGCGATTGGAACTCAAACGCAAAGGTCGCCACCGAGATTAACACGACCTTTTGGAGCGTCGAAATCGCCATCCCTCGTGAAATGTTGGAGAAACCGGCTGGCTTAGACTTGCAAGACGGATCCACGGCAGAAAATAGGTGGCTTTTTAACATTCAGCGCAAAGCATACATGGACACCCGGAACGCGGAAGACCTTGCCCTTACCACACAGAGAGAATATAGTTATTGGCTACCAACTTACGATACAGCGCATCCGTGGTGGTTCCATGCACCACAACAGTATGTCGGCGCGCTCTCTGAACGTTCCGCACCAGCGATGGGGCTATTGGACTTCGTAACGGTGCCATCCGAATCCTCTGAAACCTTCACGGCAGAGCCGCAATTCCTCGTTTCCGCGATCGAGATTGAAGGGAATACGAAAATCACAACAGAGGCTATCTTGCAGAACATTCCTATTCAAGCCGACAGTATTGCCACGGGTTCGCAGCTCGCATGGCTCATCGCAGAATTACGGAACCACGACTGGTTTCAAGATGTTCGTCTCGAGACAAGGCAAGAACAACTTCCTGTTGAAAATCAAGAAAGTCCACCGGTTTTCAGTGTCCACATCCGAGTTACAGAAGCCCCTGTCATCTCTGCGCAACAGATTAGAATTAACGGCAATAGAAGTTTTCCAACATACCTTATCAAAGAGTGGTTTCAACTCAATCCGGGTTATATCGCTGTTGCAGCGACGACGCTTAAGCAGCGGCTCATCGCCGATTTCTATTCAAATCGTGGATATGAATTCGCGACTGTTAAGCACCAAGTCATCAACGATGCCCTCGAATTTAATATCAACGAAGGCACTTTACACGAAATTCGGTTTACGGGAAACAGCCGGATTTCGAGGGCAGAACTCTTGTCGGCTCTTGACCTGAAAACCCAAGATTCGGATGAGAAACTGGGATCGAAAGCCCCTGAAATTTACCATCGGACGCTCGGACAATCAAAGGTAAACCGGATGCGGAGGGAACTCCGTGAAAACAGTGAGCACTTTAAGTCGATTCGCGGATGGCGAGTCCAACGCGAAGGTGGTAAAAATGTTATGATCGTCGAAATTGAAGAACAACCGATCGCCAAACCCGGCGTTTTCCCGATTATTCAATTCAACCGTGTTCACGGGCTAATGCTGGGGGGCGGCGGAACCCTGACAACGCAATTCACGGGCACAGAGCAGGTGTTGGGGTCCCTCAGCTACGGATTCTCCAGCAAGATATGGAACTATCACGTAGGTCTTGAGAAAGGGTTCTTTAAACGGCAACCCCTTAAACTCGGTGCAAGTCTCTATAAACTTACCGATGTCAGCTCTAATACCTATCTACATCATGGTGATGCTACCCTGAGTGCCTCCTATTACGGTTCCGCCCTTCAAGATTATTATGAACGTTTCGGCTCTCAGGGCTGGATAATCTACGCACCGTCAGAATGGAGTTATCTCAGACTCGAAATGACAGGCGAAAATCACGACAACCTCTCTAAATCAACGGATTGGAGCTACTTAAACCGCTACCGACGCAAGCGAGGCAACGCTCGGATTGAACGTGGGCAATTAAGAAATATCGCTCTCGTTCTCGCGTTTGATACCCGTGACCACAGATCAACGAGCATACAGAATTTCCATACGCTGTTTTCTGCGAATGAACGCACCCGCCGTGGATGGCGCGGACAGTTTGCCGTTGAGATGACGGGGCAATATCTCGGCGGTGATTTCGACTTCAATTTCTACCGATTTGAAATCGCGCGCTACACGTCTCTATCCGGCCCACACCAACTGAACGTTAGAGTGTCGGGTGATTTCTCTGACGCACCATTACCGAGACAACGGCTCCTTCATCTTGGGGGTGGGAATACCTTGCGTGGCTATAATTTCAACAGATTCGCAGGAGATAATCGACTCCTGCTCAACCTCGAATATCGGCTCATCAATGAGATAATCGACAAGGACTCCCGGAACGTATTCGGTTGGACACTCAGCTGCTTTCTTGAAACGGGCAGCGTCTGGTGGCACGGGGACGCACCTTTTGCTAATTCGGATGCCTTCACGGAACGGCTTAAAACTTCAGTTGGGATCGGAGGCTCCATCTTCATAGATCCGTTTGGAAACATGAAGCCGTGGAGTCTTGCTGTTGAAGTCTCAGAGGTACTTGATTCATCGTTCTCATTACGAAACCCGATACTCGCTTTACGTTTTGACCGTATCTTTTAGGGGGTATAAGTTATAAGTTATAAGTTATAAGTACGTGGTTGATTTACCTACCACCTCTTAACTTATAACTATTAACTTAAAGGATTTCGTAGAAATCTGTACTTATAACTGCTTCTGATGCGTATTACTAAGATTAAGGAGTCGCAACAACGGCGCGACGGACAACAGAGAACGACGTCCTGACCGCGGGAACCCTGATTGAACCTTAACCAACAACTCGTGCCTTAGTGAAAGTATCGGAGTCGAGTTGTTGGTTAAAGGAAAGTTTAAAAAATATGAAAACGACACCACTTCATCACATTCATGCGCAGCTCGGCGCGACTTTCGCGGAAAAGCATCAAGGTTGGAGCGTCGCAGCTCACTACACGGATCCTATTTCCGAACATCACGCTGTCCGAAACAGTGTCGGTATTGCTGATGTGTCTTACCGTACCCGACATCAGTTAGGAGGCGATGATCGCGCAAAATTTCTGCACCGCATCATCTCGAACGATGTTGAAAATCTTTCCGCAGGTCAAGGCACCTACGCCACACTCTTAACACACCGAGGCAAAATTATTGCCGATTTAAACATCTATGTCCTTGAGGACGCAATCACGATTGACACCGCACCTGAGACCAGAGAGAACGTCTTCACTGAGTTGGACAAGTATATCATCGCTGATGATGTCGAATTCTCTGACGCAACCGCTGAAACCGGCGCGATTGTTGTCCACGGTCCTAAATCATCTGAACTTGTGCAGTCCGTTCTCGGTATCAGCGATGTGGCTAATTTGCAGGAACGCTACAATCGCGAGCGTGAAGCGGATGCAGTTTTCAAAAATGCCATCGTCTGTGTCCGAACAGATAGCACGGGCGAAACCGGCTATATGCTTTATACCGCTGCCGACGGGTTGGAACCCCTCTGGGCAGCATTGATGGCTGAAGGATCACATTTTGATGTTCAACCTATCGGCTGGAACGCCGTTGAATCCCTGCGGATTGAGGCGGGTATCCCCAGATATGGGACGGAACTCACCGATGCTGTTATCCCACTCGAAGCGGAATTAGAACACGCCATCGATTTTGAAAAGGGATGTTATATCGGACAAGAGATCGTCGCACGGATGAAATATCGTGGACACCCGAATCGCTTGTTACGCGGTCTGGAAATCGATGGGAGTTCGACATCACAAGACGACTGCAAACTGCCTCCAAACGCACCAATCTTCAACGGCGATAAAGAGGTCGGATGGGTTACCAGCGCCACCTTCGCTCCGACACTCGCAAAAGAGATCGCTTTGGGATACATCCGTATTGCAGTGACAGAACCCGGCAGTCGCGTCCAGATTGAGACATCGGACGGACGGGTTGACGCGACAGTCGTACAATTGCCATTTTCTTAGAGCGAGTACGCAGTTAACAGTACGGTTGCTACGCAACCTTTCAGTTAACAGTTATAAGTTAAGAGGTGGTAGGTGAATCGACCACGTACTTATAACTTCTAACTTCTAAAGTCCAAAACACACTTCCCGCAGGGTTTAAGTAGTCGCAACAAAGGTGAGACGGGCAACAGAGAACGATGTCCTGACCGCGAGAAACCTGATTGAACCTTAACCAACAACTCGTGCCTGAGTCAAAGTATCGGAGTCGAGTTGTTGGTTAAAGGAAAGTTTAAAATCCATTAACCCAAAATTGTGGGTAAACACCACAAATAATTTTAAGGTGAATTTATATGACACACAACCATTTGAGAATCCAAGCATTTCTACTACTCCTACTTTTGCCTATATTTTTAGGCGGCTGTGGCCTGGCAAAACTCTCAAGGATTCAGTCGGAAGGCAATTTAGTTGTTGTAGAATCTACGCTCGCCAAGAACCTCGGAACGCTGGAGCGTTTGGCGAAGACTGGAAACAGCGGACTTATTACCAAGACCGCCCGCGCACACGCATCCTACAGCGGTTTCCTCGAAGATAAAATGGAAGACGCAGAGATCGCTGGAAACTTTGACACAGCAGCAGAAATGCGATCACAAGCGATCGGACACTACGTACGCGCTGAAGAATACGCCTTTAAGGTATTAGCGAAATCCGATGAAACCTTTAAGGACGCGAGAAACGTAGCACTTGACGACCTAAAAGGCGCGCTCCAGAAACTAAAGAAAAAACAGGTGGAACCGCTCTTTTGGGCTGCTTACGCCATGGCGCGCGGCATCAGTCTCCAGAAAGATGACCCCATGCAAGTCATTGACCTCGATCGCGTCGAAGCGATGATGCAACGTGTGCTTGCGTTAGACGATACCTTTTATTTTGGTAGTGCCTATCTGTTCTATGCTGTCTATTACGGCGACCGATCACCAGCCATCGGTGGCGACCCAGAGAAAGCAAAAGAATACCTTGACAAGGTCGATGAAATTAATGATGGCAAATTCCTGTTGGCAAAATTTTATCGCGCCCGGTACTACGCCTACCCTAAACAGGATATCCAACTCTACAAGCACATGTTACAAGAAGTTATTGATGCTCCGGACGACATTTTCCCCGGCGAAGAGGCGGCGACAGCACTCGCAAAATCACGCGCCAAACGTTGGCTCGGTCAGACGGATATGCTTTTTGATATAGAAATGATGGAAGGAGATAAAAAATAATGAGAAAACAGAAAACAGGCTACCTTGGAGCCGTTTCCAAACCCGACCCTTTACTTAAATCGGCATTTATAGGGCTACTGATTTTCGCGATGTTAGCCGCCCCAGCAACACTTTTTGCTGCGGAATCCATTAAATTCGCGACACTCGCACCGAAAGGTTCCACATGGATGAATAATTTCGAGGCGATGGCAAGAGAAATTCGCGCAAAAACGGGTAACGAACTCGGACTCCGTATCTATCCAAACGGGGTTCAAGGGGACGAGCTCGATGTCATCCGTAAAATGCGAGCCGGATTAATTCATTCAGGGGCGATGACGGCAACCGGTCTCGGTGAGATACAGAAAGAGGTACTCATCTTTCAACTGCCGCGGATGTTCAGAAACTATGAAGAACTCGATCATGTCCGAGACTTTCTCCGCGAAGACCTTGATAAAAAGTTTATGGAGGCCGGATATGTTCTGATCGGGATGGGAGACATCGGTTTCTACTATATCTTCAGCAATGAACCGATCCGTACGATTGCCGATCTTCAATCTCCAAGCGTCAAAATGTGGGCGCGGACAAGCGACAGAATCGCCCTCGAATTCTACAAAAATGCCGACATCGCAACCGTCCCACGGGAAGTCACACAGGTCTTATCTTCGCTCTATTCAGGGCAGATCAACACTGTAACCGCATCACCCTATGTCACTGTTGCACTCCAATGGCATGATAAATTCAAATACATGACGAACCTCCCTGTGAGCGTCGGTGTCGGTGCCACGGTTATAACAAAAGAAAAGTTCGATCAACTGACCGCGCAGGAGCAGCAAGTTTTGCGTGAAGTCGGGGACAAGTACCAAGCCTCCCTGATTGAACAGATTCGGAAGGATAATGATAGAGCGGTTGAGGCACTGCAAAAGAAAGCAGGTCTCCAAGTCGTTGAGTTCGAGGACGACGCGCGCGAGGCGTGGGATGCAATCGCTGCAGAAACGCATAAAGCACTCGTCGGTCAGATTTACTCGCAAGCGTTTCTCGACAAAATCAACGCACTCTTGGAAGAATACCGGAAAAACCAATAGGTCAGACAGACACAAGACATCAGCAGACTTCTCCACGATAGGCGCGCGCCCAAAGCGTGCCTATCAAATTTGTGTAAGTTCTGTTTTGCTTGATTTTGTCAATTGTCCTTGCAGTTCTCTCCATATCAGTGTATAATTGACGATGTTCTAAATTCGGTACACAGAAGTGCCCGGAAAAACACAGTGTCACCTCCTAAAACCAAGCCAACACTAACACTAACCCATCTATTACGGAGAACCCACGAGATAGGAGAAACCATGAAGCCAGATATAGCGTCCTGCGATGCCCAAACAACCGACGAAAGTAAAATCCCACGAGTGATTGAGGAAAGTTCAGAATTCTACGGGCAAAAATTACCTGTAAATGCAAAACGTTTGTGTTCGTGTAAACCAAATCACTTGAGCTGCATAACTGCAAAAGAATGGTTGAAATGTCAAATTGGGGTGTGGCAATTTAGTTATGAAGGTAGGGACATTCGAGACAAAAAAGTTCATCCTGCTACGTTTCCTATCTCTTTAGCTCGAAAGGTGATAGAACTTTTTACACACGAGGGTGAATTGGTGCTTGATCCATTTGTTGGAAGTGGGACAACCCTTGTCGCTGCCAGTGACACGAATCGAAACGCTGTCGGTTTTGATTTAAAAGAGGAATATGTCCGATTATGTGGAGAAAGATTAGGACCACAAAATTTATTTAATACCACAGATCAACTCGCTATTCACGATGACGCTCGAAATATCAGTCAGTATTTTTCAGAAGAAACTCTTTCTCTTATTTTTACGTCACCACCTTATTCAAATTTGTTGAATCGGAAACGAAAAAACAAATCCAGACGCGACCGAAAGAATGAACAACTTGGCAAGGTCGAGCAGTATTCCCAAGACGCAAGGGATTTAGGAATATTGGAATTAGATCGTTATACTACAGCAATGGGTGATATTTATGAAAAACTTCTTCCTCTATTAAAACCTAAGGCGCATTGTGTCATTAATGTTCCTGATATGTGGTGGGAAAATCAAAGAATTACAATTCATATTTCTCTTATAGAGGAGCTCCGAAAAAGAGGATATGAACTGAGAAACACTATCATTTGGGATAGAACTAACATCGTAAACAGACTTGGTATTTTTGGTTGGCCTAGTAATTACATTACGATGGGTGTAACTTTTGAATACCTGCTTGATTTCTGGCGCCCACCAACATCATAGAAGTCATCATGAGAAAAGGCGCCAATTCAATTCAAGGGTATGTTTCTTAGGAAAATTCTAAATTTAATGGAGAATTTATGTTGCTTTATACGAAAGACGGACTGATTGAGGATCTGAAAAAAATCAGAGATCAAGGGTGGATAAAAAGTATACGGTCAGCAAGTTCAGGAGGGATAGGTCATACCTTAGAAAATTTGTTAGGAATTGAAGAAAATAATTTGCCCATCCCAAACGCGGCTGAGTGGGAACTGAAAGCACAGCGGATTAACACTACTGCACTGACAACCCTCTTTCATATAGAACCATCGCCCCGTGCCGTGAAAATAGTTTCTCAGATTCTCTTACCTCTGTATGGTTGGGCCCACAAAGAAGCCGGTGGAAAATATCCCGCTGATGAAAAGAGTTTTCGCCAAACTATAAACGCTTTGAAGAGAACAGATAGGGGATTTGGCATTGAATTTAACCAAGTTGAAAGGAAAGTAGAAATATCATTTGATGCTGCGACTGTTTCTTCGGAACACGCGGATTGGTTAGATTCTGTAGACCATAGAATTAATCTTGAGGAGCTCGACCCTAAGCCATATTGGGGTTTTGACGATTTGGCGTATAAAGCAGGCACAAAACTGTTGAACTGTTTCTATATAACAGCAGCTGTCAAACGGATTGATAAAATTGAGCATTTTCATTATCAAGATATTTTTGTCTTGCAGAAGTTTAGTCCTGATAAGTTCATTGATGCAATAGCGAAAGGTCTAATACTCATAGATTTTGACGCGAGAACAAGGCATAACCATGGAACTAAATTCAGAATGCGGAAGAATGCCTTACTACAATTGTATGAAAACGTGACAAATGTTTAGTCCTTTCCTACACTTTGGCCTTAATGGAACTCGAAAAATCCTTAGGAACAGATTATCTCTGAAGAAACCTGAAGCGTCTTTAGAGACATATCATCTCAGATATGATTTCTGGTGAGTTCCTTCTCAAAGCAATGATGAATCTCCGGGACGCTGTGGCAGAACGCCTCTTCAAGCGGTTTGAGCGTCAGAGATTGACTCAAGTGCTGACTCAGATGCCACCCTCTGATCATACGCGTGAAGACATCCATGAGCAAACTCACATAGACGAAGTGCGCCTTGAGACAAACGTAGGTAATATCGCCGACCCAGACCTGATCGCATCGTGAGACCTCAAGGTCTTTGAGGCGATTCACCCACGGGTGCCTACCCGCAGTGGAGGTCGTCGTTTGACAGATACGTTTGACAGACACCGATAGGTTCGCCGCTTTCATCAACCGGGCAACGCGTTTAGACCCAACGCTGTATCCCATACGCACGAGCATCTCGGTGATACGTCTGTACCCATACGTTGGATACCGCAGTGCCAACGTCTCTATTTCATCCCGGAGAACCGCTTCAGACGGGTCCTGCTTCGGATGATAATAGAGGCGACTTCGGGTGAAACCCAGCACCTCACAGATCTGGCGAACGGAGTAATCCGTCCGGAGTGCCTCAACGATTTCTCGCTGCTGCGTCAGTTTTGGTCTAACCACGTCGCTGCTTTTTTTTGAATATCGAGTGCCACAGTCAAACGCCCAACGAGCTGTTCAAGGTGGGCGATACGCGCCGCTGCCTCGCTGGATTGCTTCTCTGTGGAGACAAACAAAGGGTTTCCTACGTTTTCAACGACTTGCTGCTTCCACAGACGCAAACAATTGGAGGAATGTCTAAATGATGAAGAAATTATGTTCATGACACTTGCTGCTTTAGCCGGGGGAGGTGAGGGAGAGTTGTGGAATTTAGTGACACAGGAGTACTTGGAAAGCAATTCCGCAAAGCAACGCAATCTGGGTGTTTCAATTTTGCCATGGTTTGGAACATGTGAGGCTATTAAATTGCTGGATCAATTGAAATCAGAGGATCTAAGTCAGTGGGTTCGTGAACATGCTACATGGGCTTACGAAGCGGTGAGAAACTACCAGCAGTTCAGATGCCCCGAATTGCCCCGTGGTGGAAACCAACCTCTGGTTCTGATAGTTCATAATTGAACCTAAATTTCATTTGTCATTTTTTCGGTTGTGTGGTATCATTACACTTTCAAGGAGGAATTTTAGACCCGTGGCATCTATTAACGACATCGCAAACGAATTTATTCGCGAAGAAATTGAAGAGTTCCTTGAGGAACCCGATGAGATCACACGCACGATTGAGATATTCGCGCAGGCAACTCCGGCTATGCAGGACATTGCTGCTGCACTTATTGATGGCGATCATCACACCGTTGACGAGTTGACAGAAACGGCACTACAAGACGGCACCGAAGCGTTGGAAATTATGGACGATGGACTCATCGCAGGGATGGGCATTGTCGGTATCAAGTTCCGTGAAAACTTCATCTTCGTGCCAGAGGTCTTGGCGTGTGCGCGCGCGATGAAAGCAGGCATGACACACATCGAACCGATCCTCTCCGATTCTGGGATTGAACCTATCGGTACGGTGATTATGGGAACCGTCAAAGGCGACCTACACGACATCGGCAAAAATCTCTGCATCATGATGTTGCGCGGGGCAGGTTTCGTCGTACACGATCTCGGCGTTGATACCTCCGAAGACGACTTCATTGAGGCTGTTGAGGAATATGAGGCACCGATTTTAGGGATGTCGGCACTTCTGACGACAACGATGCCGAACATGGGAAAAACGATCGATGCCTTTATTGATGAGGACCTACGCGAAGAAGTGAAAATCATGGTCGGCGGCGCGCCCGTTACACAAACATTCGCAGACGACATGGGGGCGGATGGATACGGTAAAGACGCACTCGCCTGCGTCGCACTCGCGAAGCAGTTCCTCGAAGCACCAGACGAAGAATGGTAACACTTCTTGAAACAGGTCTAACTGAACCGTCCTATTGTTTAACCGCAAGGAAAACTTAAAAATTGAAGAAGATAGACAAAGCCGAATACGAGAAGCGTCTCAATAAAATTACGCAGATTTTTGAAGGATTGGTTGTCCATGCCGATGAACAGGCGACCTATCGGTGCCCTTACAAAAATCGGTTTGACCACTGCACGGCGCAGTTCGGCTGTCGGAACCAACGGAAAATCGATGAAGGCACAGGACTGCTGTGTGTCGGAGATGATAAATTGGATTATCGCAGCGCATGGGAGACAGACACGCCGGATCAAACAGCAGAATTCCGAGGCACAATCACTTGCGATGAAAAGGTTTATCAACTCACCCCCGGAAAAACCGTTTTTGACTATGCCGACGATTTAGCCGTCCAGGTCCCCACCTCCTGCTTCCGAACCGGTCAGTGCCACGAATGCATCGTTGAGATTAAACGCGGCATGGAGAGCCTCCAACCCCCGAATGAGGCGGAAGCCTTCCTACGCGATAACTACCGTCTCGCCTGCCAAGCGGTTGTCCTTGATGTCAACTCGGATGTTGAATTTACACCGCTCCGTCGTACACCGAAAATCCTAACGCATTCCACGATAGATGATAACCAAACGTTGGAACTGGACCCACGGGTCACCCATCGCGACGGCACTGTCTACTACAACAATGAAGCTGTTGACCGGTACCGAGGACACCTTTACGGGTTAGCCGTAGACATCGGCACAACGACAGTCGTGGCGAATCTGGTGGATTTGGAGAACGGGAAAACCGTCTCCGTTAGCTCTTTTGAAAACCCGCAGCGTTTCGGTGGCAGCGACATTATGAACCGTATTTCCTATGACGGTGAATTTCACGGCGAACTTCGACGCTCGCTTATCGCTGCCCTAAACAGCGAAATCATGGAGATGTGTGACAGGCATAACTTCGTCCGACAAGAGATTTACGAGGTCGTCGTTGTCGGTAACACAACGATGCGCGATATTTTCTTTAAACAGGATGTGCAAAGCATCGGACAAAAGCCTTATAAATCCGTGATTGAACACGAATATCGGGACGGTATCCGTTCAACCACCTCGCTGATTGAAAAAACACGTCGCTTAGGTATCCGTGCGAATCCGAAAGCGATGGTGTACAGTTTGCCGTTGATTGCCAGCCACGTCGGCGCGGATGTCGCCGCGGATTTGGTCTCAATCGACATCGCCTTACAAGACGAAATCATTATGTTGGTCGATGTCGGTACGAACACAGAGGTCGTTGTCGGAAATGCGGCGCGGATGGTCGCAGCATCGTGTCCTGCGGGTCCCGCATTTGAAGGCGGTGGTATTGAATATGGCATGCCTGCTTATCCGGGTGCCATTGAATCCGTAAAATGGGGTGGCAGCGGGTTCGATTATACCACAATCGCTGACGAACCGCCACAAGGTCTGTGCGGTTCCGGGCTGATTTCGCTTCTCGCAACGCTGCGTCGGAACGATCAGATGAGTCCGAAAGGCGTTTTTGCCGAGCGGAAACAGCGTCTCATATCGCTTTTACCGGAACACGGGATCACTTTCTCACGCGAGGATGCAAGCAATCTGGCGCAAGCAAAAGCCGCAAATTATTGTGGACAGTATATTGTCCTCCGGCATTTCGGTTGTGTTCCCGAAGACATCACAACACTTTTCTTAGCGGGAGGCTTCGCCAATTACGTTAACTTACAAGATGCGGTTGAAATCGGGTTTCTCGCACCCGTACCAGAAGCAAACGTCGTCAAAATCGGTAATGCTGCAGTAGCTGGGGCAACGGCTGTTCTTCTCTCCGAGAAAAAGCGCGCAGATGTTGAAGCGTTCGTTAACAATATCGAACACATTGAATTGGAGACCACCCCCGATTTCTTTGATATATTCGTGGAAGGTTGTCAGTTTAAACCGATGTTTTTTTAATTATTGGCTCCTGGGCGTTGTTCCACTTCGTTTCACAACGGTTTCTGGTGAATTCTACGCGACTGAAGGTCTGTCCAATCTTTAAGAGATAGAAGAACCCAAGACAACGGAGGAGACGTGAAACCATTAGCACACCTCACCGAACCGCAAGGGAAAATTAAAAATTTTCAAGAAAGATTAAAATTAAGTAAACCTCTCCTGTACGATGGCGGGTTCGGTTCTCAGTTATTCGCTCGCGATATAGAACTCGCGAACAGCGCACTCGCGAATGAATTACATCCCGCTGCGGTTGTCGATATCCATTCCGACTATATCCGCGCAGGTGCTGAAGCAATCGGAACGAATACATTTGTGGCATCGCCGCTCCACTTAGAAATGGCAGGACAAGACACATCGGACGCGCAACGCCTGATACGACTCGCTGTGCAACACGCAAAAGCCGCTGCTGAACAGAACGAAAAAGAGGTCTATATCGCTGGTTCCGTCGGACCGTCACCCGGTGCAATCGAGGCAGACAGTGGCGATACCACTTTCGGGATACCGAACGCGGATGCCAGAGAAGCACATAAATTGGTTATCCATACCCTCGCAGAGGAAGGTGTCGATTTCCTCTGCCTCGAAACGATGTTCTCCGCGAAGGAGGCAGCGATCGCTGTAGATGTCGCACGTGAGACCGATCTCCCTATTGCCGTGAACTTAACGTACAAATGGACAAAAGAACGGCGCACCGGCAAGGTCATCTATCGGACAGATTGGGGGAACTCTCCCGCCGATCTGCTTGAGATTCTCACGAACAGCGAATTTTCTGGAGATGGTGCTCTGTTAGATGCCGTTAGTATCCTCGGTGTGAACTGCGGCGCGGAATCCAGACGTGACGAACATACCGGGATGCCCTACGCGATTACCGGCACACAGCAGCTGCAGACCGCACTCGCCGAAAAAGGGGTCAACGGGAAATGGATGATGGCGTATCCGAACGCTGGTATGCCGAAACTCGACGAAAACCATAATACCGTCTATACGCAGACACCTGACGAGATGGCGAGCCATATTCCGGCACTCATCGAAGCCGGTGCTTACCTAATAGGTGGTTGTTGTGGCACTACCCCAAAACACATCAAAGCCTTCCGTGAAGCAATTGCATCGTATTATTTCACTTAAAGGAAGCGCAGCTTGGAATGAAATGGAAAGCGGTCTACGGAGAGGAACTTTCAGCCCCCAACCCACCTCAACGAACCGCAAGGAAAATTAAAAAAATGGAAACTGTAACACTCACCTATAAAAGACCGCCAAACCGCGTTAATCACTTCCAACAGGAATTGCTTTATCTGGACGACGATGTTATTGTCACATCTCAGCGGGTGAAACCGTCCTCACCGATCATTCAAAACGGTGAGACAGTTTTAGCGGACAACTTCGCCGCGGTCTGGTTTGTGTTTACGGGGCTTTGGTACGATGTCGGCAAAGTTTACAATCTGAATAACGAGTGGACCGGCTATTACTGCGATATTATGAAGCCGGTCAAACGGAGTATGAATGCAGCGGGTGAACTTGACTGTTTCGAGATAACCGATCTGTTCTTGGATCTCTGGATAAACCCAGACGGTAGCTATGAAATTCAGGATGAAGACGAATTTGAGGAAGCCGTTCAAAATGGCGCGATTGACACTACATTAGAAAAAATGGCACGCGACGTACTGAACACGTTGATTGTTGAGGTTGAATCCGGACGTTTAGAACGTCGGGTGCAAGCGGTAACGCACAGAATGAAATTCAAGGATCTTAAGGATTATGTGGAAAAGCTGCCTTAGACATTGAAGGGGGAAGAAAAGATGGCAACATTAGCAATAAACGGAGGCGAACCTGTCCGAACAACCGGTTTCCCTACATGGCCCACACTGGATAAGACTGATATTGAAGCGTTTGAATCCATCTACAACAGCGGACAATGGGGGGTCGGTGGCCCGAAGGTCCCCGAATTCGCGCAACAATTCGCCGAATTTCAAGGCGCGAACTACGGCGTTTGCGTCAATAGCGGCACCACAGCACTCTATGTGGCTCTGAAAGCAGCAGGCGTTTGTCCGGGGGACGAAGTCATTACAACCGCTTACACCTTCCAAGCGACAGTCGTCGCGATTCTGATGACGCACGCCGTGCCGGTCTTTGTCGATACTGCACCGGATAGCTTCCTGTTAGATGCTTCCAAAGTGGAAGCCGCAATAACGGAAAAGACGAAAGTTATTCTACCCGTTCACATCGCAGGTTATCCAGCAGATTTGGATGCACTCGTTGACATCGCGAACCGACACGACCTTAAAATCGTCGAAGATTGTGCACAAGCACACGGCGCAGAGTGGCGTGGACGTGGTGTCGGCAGTTGGGGACATTTCGGATGCTTCAGTTTCCAATCCTCGAAAAACCTGTGCGCTGGTGAAGGCGGGATCGTCTTAATAAACGACCGGGAACTCTACGAACGGGCGTACGCACTGCATAACTGCGGACGCACACTGCCGGATGCTGAATTCGGCGTAGCGGAACCGTTCGGCGGCAACTTCCGGATGACGGAATGGCAAGCCGGACTCCTACTCTCTCGCCTGACCCGACTTGAAACTGAAACCAATCACCGACACAAAAATATGCGATGGTTAGACGGTTGGCTCGGTGAGGTCCCCGGTATCAAAGTCACACCGATCGACCCGCGTGCGACGCGCGGCGGCTGCCACGGTTATAAAGCACTCTTTGATTCCGAAGAGTTTGAAGGCATCTCACGTGAGACCTTCCTGCGCGCGATGCGTGCTGAAGGTATACCGATGGGATACTGGTATTCCACGCCGATGTATCGCGCCTCGTTCCTCGCTTCTAACCTATTCGGTCAAGGTCTCGATTTCGACGATGTACACTGTCCTGAGACCGAAAAGGTATGTCAAACAGGGCTCTCCCTGAGCCAAAACATTCTCATGGCGAGCGAAGAGGACATAGAGGATATTATCAAAGCCGTTATCAAGGTCCGTCGAAACGTCGGTGAATTAAAATCCGAAACTGTCTGAGGTAAAGCGTCGGCAATTTTTAAGCTTTATGATTTTTTTACTCTCCTTTTCGTTTGAGGTGACTCTATATAAACAAATCCGATAGGCGAGTTTTTTAACAATTATTTTAATAATTAAAAATTTTACTATCCTTTTCAGCCTTAACGGACTCTATATAAGCAAATCGACCTAAAAGGAGACACTCATGTCTAACGAACGTGAACCCCAAACGGAAACTCACAGACAAAAGGAAATTCGCAGGCTTCTGCGGCTCCTGGAAACCACAGCACGTATTGTAGAAACTTCTGCGATTACAGACCATTTCTCAGACGGTGCGGAGCGATGCGCTCGGCAATTCAACAACGCCCTTAACCTTCTCGCGGACCTTGATGCGATACCGGATGGACTGTTTGAACCACTCGAAACGGATGCCTCTTTTGGCGACATCTGTTTCGCATGCCATCAAGTCTCAGCATACGTCAGAGAGGGATGCGTTGATGATTTCGACTCCGCGCTCACGCAGATGAAGAAAACCATTGGCGGTGAACTCAAAGATGTCAGTGAGGTTGTCCGACAATCAATGCCGCCTTTCCTTAAAGATATCTGGAAAGGGCAAGAGCAAGAGAGCGATATTGATATTGTCGAAACCGTCGAAGTGACCTCAGACGAGGATGAAGATGCGAAAGCGACGACATCTGTCGAACAGCGTATTGGCAGACTTGAGGGACAAATGGAGACTGTTGTCGAGATACTTCAAGAGATCCGAACACAACAGCAGAATAACGACTCGTAAGCTGCACCTGTCTGGAATAGCGTCTATAACCTTCCAGACAGGCTGCGCTTCCCCTTACGACAAAAATGCCTAAAGGTAATTGGAGAATTTCAATGGAACGGTTCACGAAGTTAAAGGTCCTTGGGGTCCTACTTTTTTATCCCATCATTTGGATTCTTAATGCCAACGCGCAGCCTGCGCCCGACATTACATCACTTGAAGAGAAAAACACTTTGAAGAAGATTGAGAAAACGTATAACGTCAAATCCGGCGGAAACCTAACAATTGTGTCGGAGTTTGGTGCAATTGACATTCAAACTGCTGAACAGGATAAGGTTGAGGCTGTTATTATCTTTAGCCCCGCTGATAGCGGCGTGGATAATATTAGCGGCGTCGGTAATGTTGTCGGTAATAATAATGTCGTCAATAATGTTGTTATAATAAACGGGAAGGTTCAAAACGGATCAAAATCCAAGTTGGACCCGCGGGTAAAAGAGGCCGTTGAGGATTTTGAAGTTACTTTTGAATACAAGGATGCCGATGTTCGTATTGAGGGAAAGTTCAAGCGAGGGCGTAAGTACTGGCGGAAAGAATTGAATCGGTTGAAAATACGCTTTCAATTGACGGTGCCTCAACAGTACAACCTTGACTTAGACACCTCAAGCGGTGGTATTTTGGTAACTGACCTTGATGGTTATATTCGGGCAGAAACCTCGGCTGGAAGTTTACGCTTTGGTAAAATCAAAGGCACAGTGCGGGGACGTACGTCAGCGGGAAGTATCAAACTTACCTCCTGTGATAGTACTGTCGATGTGAAAACGTCTTCTGGCAGTATTAAAATCGGTGATGTTGCTGGTAACGTTCAGGCACAAACTTCGAGCGGTAGTATCAGACTGGATAGTGTCGGTGGAACTGTAAACGCGAGAACTTCAAGCGGTTCCATTCGGGCTTCTTTAGCAGGACAACCCCGAGAGGCATGCAGTTTGCACACATCAGCGGGCAGTATAACTGTTACCCTCATGCCAGATATCACAGTTGATGTAGATGCCGAAACCAGTGCCGGGCGCGTTTCAACAGAACTCGCAGTGGCTTCAGTCATACGAGGAAAAGTGCCTAAAAATAGATTAAAGGGCAGCATAAATGGTGGGGGTCCCTTGCTGAAATTGCGCACTTCTGGTGGGAACATCCATTTACAGAAGGCTGCGGATTAAGCACACTCTCAGACCAGAAACTATATTTATCAACATGAGTTATGTGTCACATTATGAGGATGATATGGACGCGAAAGGTGAAATTGCACAGCGAGTTTTCTGTGCCCAAAGGATCAACTGGGTAAAACACGCTGATAATACTCCATACTTACTTAATCTGTTACCATTAAATCCACCAAGAATGAAATGCTATGGCGTTTATGTTATTTGGTATTTCGATAAATTCGATGGTCCAATAACAATTAGAACAGGAATAAAATCTCCCAAAGATCATCTAATCATGATGCGTAATTGTTCTATGGTAAAAAAATACGCGGATCACACTTTATACATCACATGGGCAGAATCAAAATCAAAGGATTTAGTAGGTATCTGGACATACCTCTGCAAAAAACTTAAACCGCGTGAAGCTCCACGCTATCAGTCGCGTCCTATTTCCGTGAATCTACCACCATGGATATGGATTCCAGATGTGATTCCAGACCAGTTTGATTACGAAGCATGTTGGTGGAGGCAACACTCAAAGTGGTATCGAAGGGTAAAAGAATGGCGTTGTGAGGAATGTAATATTTCATTATACAAGAATAGGAATTATCTTGATACCCATCATACTAAGGGTCCTCAGTCCAATGAACCAGAGTATCTAAAGGCACTTTGTGTCGGTTGTCATGCGGAACAACCTGGAGAAGGGCATTTGTCTCTGAAAGAGAAGCAAAGATATCAAAACTTCATGAGAGATTACGGGGCGAAATGGGAACGCTTGAAAAAACTATAATCTGGGTCTTTTTCACACATTTTTGCGTATCTACAGAAATTTTAGGAAAGGGTTTATTATGTACAATCCAAAATATACAGAGTGTTTTCAAATGCTGATAATAAAAAAGGAACTTGAAAATATACGCGAAAAACTCTCAAGTGATCTACCTGATCTACCTAACGAAACAGCAACCCGTATGAACGTGGTCGATCCTTTACTCAGAGCATTAGGATGGAACACCAGTGATTGTAAAGAAGTCTACCCTGAATTTCCCACCCCTAATGGGAGAGTCGATTACGCGCTCTGCTCACCATCATCCGAACCGCTATGCTTCATTGAAGCGAAGCCTGTTGGGAAAATAGACGATGCGGACGCACAATTGTTTGAATATATTGATAATTCCCCAGTCTCCATTGCTGTGTCCACCGACAGTGAGAAGTGGCGTTTTTTTTATCCGCCCGGAGAGGGGACATGGGAGGATCGGCAAATTTGTACGCGGGATTTAATCAACGATGAGATCCCGCAAAATGCCGAGTTTTTTCAAAACTACCTCAGTTACCAAGCTGTCCAAAGTGGTGATGCTGCGAACACAATGAGAATACAAGCATATTTACCTGATGTATTGGAAAAAGTCAGATTGGATGACTCTGAAGATTTCGACAAGGCAATCGCAGAGGCAATCGGGTATCGCCCGACAGATGAACAAGTGATGCGCTCATTGAGAACACACTTATCCAAAAGTCAACCATCTTCCGCCTCCGGTCCCAATAAAAATCAAAAGAGGACAAGGAAACCAAATGAACGATTGTTTGTTACGATGCACGATGGCACACCCATTGACGACCCTAATCAGAAGATTGTTCTCTTTGAAGTCATGAAGCGGCTCGTTGATAAATTCGGGGGTGATACAGTCCTGTCTGCTGATAAAAAAAGATCACAAGGGCGTTCACCGCGGCTCATCTGGCATAAGGATGAAACAGATGTTCCTGGGAAGAGACGAGACGAAAAAGTTAAACCAAAACCATACGGTGAGTATCGAATTTCTCAGGATCATAGGGCACCTCAAAAAGAAAAATTTCTTAGTGAACTTGCCAAGGAGTTAGGGATCCATTTAGAGATAAGTAGAAGTTAAAATAAAAAGGTTCTGTCATAGAATGTTGGGTCGCTCATGTCAAAAGTATGTGCGATTATTTTTTCGAAAGCAGTCACCACGTGGGTTTTAAATCTTCGTTAGCACACAGTCTTTACATGAGCCAATGTTGGGTTTCACACTTACGTCAGAGAATGCGACATTATAGTAGATCCTGTAATTACTTATACACTTAGCATCGGTGCGGTTAGGAAACCGCACCTACCGGGGGTTGAAAGCGTGTGTTTATCTTTGGAATTTACTATAATACCCCAAAGATCTTGTCTATAGTGGAGCACCACGTGTGTACCCGTTCAATCCAACCTACAGATTCATACTTAACTGACAACTGACAACCGATAACCTACAACCATGTTACCAATGTTTGAACGAATACATCCGTTGTCCGAGGAACAGCCCTAAAATCGCCCAGAGACTGCCCATGACAAATTCACCGAGCATTGTCCCGAAGAAGAGGGGCAGTGTTCGGCGGTACGCGCCGATCCCCCCGTGGCGAATCAGTATCGACTTTATCAACCACGCCAGAAAGACAGGAAACCAGAGCCGACCAAAATTCCAGTTGCCCGCGAGCGGGTAGGCAAGCGGATGCAGCTGCCACCAGATAAATCGCAGCCGCATAAAGAGTGTCGTGAGTGTCAGAGAGATACCGAATCCGAAGAACCCGAGGTGTCGCCAGTCTGTATCGTTCGGGAGCGTCAACCAGCGTTGCAAGTCGTTGAACGCCTCCTGTCCGCGCCACGTTCCCAAGCTGCCGTGCCGATATCCCGCATGTAGAAACGCGACAAACCCGATAAAGAGTCCAATGACGGTCGCACCCCACATCACCCAGAGCAGTTGACGTGTATTGATCTGCCCTTTGTCGGCGAGTTTGAACCCTTCTAATTGATTCGGCATCGGTTGCGAACGGTAATTACGGGTGAACCCATAGAGGAAGGCGAAACCTGTCAACGTCGGCGCGCCAATCTTTCTGGAGCCAAGAATCGAAGTAAGGAAGATACCGGGGCCCGCGCGATAGAAATCTTGTGTCGGTGTTCCGAGTTCTGCACGCATCCGTGTGAACGCTAAAACGAGTATGAAATGGATACTGAAAAACGCAAGCACACCCCACCACGACATCCCCGCCTTCAGACAAAATCCGAAGATGACCGCAACACTCATCAACAACCCGACAAACGCGCCACGATACCCCATCGGTTCGTTTACGGTATCAAGGTTCGTTTGTAAACCTAAGATATTACGGATCACTTGCCATAAATGCTTGTGCGTTATCCAGAGCGCGAAGAAACAGAGCCCGAAATACGCACCCAGCGACTGCATATCAATATGCGGATAGCCCGGTGTCTGGTTCATCCCCGTCATCGCACCAAAGACGAGCTGCGCCTTCCAAAAGAGATAGAACAGCCAACAAGAGAGCGACAAATCTAACGGCATTAGGAAACCGATACCGATGGCATAAGGGTTCAGATGGATAGGCGTTGAACCGATGGCATTTAGCGGTTTCTCTGTGAACAGCACCCCGATGTCGTGTCGGATCGGGATGCTCGGTACATACGGGTAGAGGAAACTGATACCATTAATCAGATCGAGTCCAAAACCGACACCGAACCCTATCCAAAGCAGCCGATTCCGATAGAAACTCCTACCTTTCGTCATCTCGAAGGGGAGCAAAATGATCGGATAACTCAGTTTTTCGTGTTCAATCCACTGTTTACGGAGAATGACACTCAGCATCATCATAGAGAACGCAAGCGCGGAAAAGAACACCAGCCACGTGAATACCGGCACCATCCACGCACGGATATGCGCTATCTCAAAGAGGTTCGATGTACCTTCATAATAACCGGTTAGCGCGCGCCGATTCATGACGGCGATCCAGTCTGGGATATATCGGAAAAAGAGCGACTGCCACTCGTTCTCCGGTGTCGCGAACCATGTCGCATGCCCCAAGACGCACATCGTCGCCTGTAAGAGATCGTGTCCACAGACGACGCATGCCAGCGTTACCATGAGGTACACCGTCAGCATCTCTGCTTGCGTGAGTTGCCATTTCGGGAGGTAGCGTGTGAGTGGGATGTTGATAATCGTGATAAGGAAAAGTGTAAAGACGGCGTTGAAAATAATCGCCATTGTGGTCGGGTACTGTGTTGTCCACACCGTCTCTGTCTGGACGACAAGGTAGATATTCAGCGGAAGCGAGAGGAGTCCTAACAGAATAGCCCGCCATGTGATGCTTTCGGTTGATAGGCGCGGTGGTTTATCCATATTTGTGCCGTTTCTTGATAGGACTTAGAAGGTCTGATTAAAACCGTAAAAGAGGCGCGGCTCCAAACCCGTTGCGAACGGTAGATTCAGCGGAAATGCCAATCCCAATCGGAAGATGCTCGGACCACTTAACCGAGAAAAACTGCCTCGCAACCCGAAGCCTACACTCGATTTCGGTTCGGTTAATTTGAAGGAACGTGTCCCGTTCCAGATGTAACCGACATCGGCAAAAGCAGTCGCACTTAAAACGAGTCCGACTTTAACGGGACGTTTGATGAACGGTTTAAGGATAAAGGTAACAACAGCACCGAGCCCATCATCAATTTTACTGAAGAGCGTCCCGCCACACAGCGTTCGACTTTCCAGCCGGGCGAGCATCATTTTTTCTCCATCGAACTGCTGCGGATTATAGCCACGTAGACCGCTGTTGGACCCAAGGATCACTTGGTCTTCACCACTCCATCCGAACTGCATCTCTGTTGCAAATTGTGCCACAACCGTTTGGTGAAAATCAAAGAACCCGTTTTTACGGTACCCTTTATCCACCGTATAGATGTCATTGCCAGCATCGAACACATCTATGTAATACCATGAGGTTTGAAGGCTAACCTTAGAACGTTCAATACGTGTTGTGAAGTTTGTACTGAGATTTATAACGGTGGTACTCAGGATATGATTGTCTCGAATCCATGCTGATTCGACTGTAAAGCGTGCATGAGATTCTGCTCGATCTGAGCCGTATAATGGCGAGGCATATCCTACAGCGAAGGCATATTGTGAACCGCTAATAAAATCTTCCTCTTGCCCCATTTTTGTAAGAAATCGGGTTTTGTGGTAAGCGATGCGTTTCCGTCCGACAGTGATGCCGACAATTTTGATGTCTCGATCTACAGGTGCTGCCTTGGATTCACCAAAGGTTTCAATACGTTCATGTCTCGAACGCTTTGATTCCGCCCAGAGGCCTACATAATTTTGCCGATTCCGATCCCCAAAATAGCGGGATATAGATGCGCGTGCTGCCTGTAGATTTTGCTCAAAGATGTCTGTTTTTAGGTTTCTCTCGTACCACCGATCCCGATGAATCTGCTCAGAGACGAATAGTGCCGCGCTCCAACGGCTTTTTAATGTATATTGCGGACGTTGTAAGAGAAAAAAGTATTGCGGACGTTCCAGAAACGAAGTCCATGTGTTGCCCTCTAAACGCTGCGTAAATCCGCCATCGAAACTCCAGTGCGAATTGAGAAGCCTCGGTATTTGATACCGACTCCGTATAAAATGCCGCGTCTCTTCCCCTCTTTCTATATCCCCTTCGTATAGGAACTGCGCGAAATGACCGGAACCGAGCAAATTGAAATCTTCAGCTTTTAAAAGAAATTTTCCGCCTTCCGGGTCTATCGCAGGTAGCGGATCAACTGCACCTTTAAGTGACCACAAATCTGTAATTGTAACGTGAATTGTTACCGAGTCCGAGTTCGCATTCCAGTGCGGTTCAATCTTCGCGGAACCGATATAAGCCTTCCGTCGTAGAATACGCTCGCTTTCTGTCTTATCCGCCTCTATATAGACATCGCCTTCTTGAAACAACAGTTCGCGAAGCACGACATGCTCTCTGGTCTGTGTATTACCGGAGACGGTGATGCTGCCGATAATGCCTTCATCAATCTCAAAACCGAGATAGACACCGTCCTCGAATTTCTTGACGTAATTCTGTGTTTCAACGATACGCGCGAATTGGTATCCGTTCCTTTTATAAAAACCGGTGATCGCCTCAAAATCCGCTTCCAGAACGGAAGCGTGATAAACATCCCATACATCTGTCCGCATCAACGCCCGAATTTGCTGTTCCGAAAATGAATGATTACCCTTAATAATGAGGCTGCGTACGATACTCGCCTCATCTCCTAAGCCGGCACTTCGGTGCTCTAAAGCAGGTGTTGCCTCCACTCTCTTTACTGTGGCTCGCCGTGGCTCGTCAGCAGCTGCTGATGAAACGCCGACTCGTCCATTGCTACCCAGCAGCACGATTAAGCAGAAGGTTCCAAGCAGAGACAAAACATCCCAAAAATTGGTTTCCATTATACGTCACCTGCGGTCAGCGCATTTTCGTCTGTTCCCATCGCCGAATGCGTCCCTCGGTTCGAGAGATAACTTTCAAAGAGCATCAGACAAACAGTCAAGAGCAGCAATTCACCCCAGATTTCCCTACCGTGTCTTTTCATGTTGTAAGCATCAGCCGTTATTGTTGTCCCCTCGGCGACCTCATCTGTTCCAGCTTGTGCGCCGACGCGTGCAGCGGCTTGTCGCAGCGGGATCTGCACCAAATCAGCCTCTCTCGCATCGACGTTGACCGCAAAAAGGTCCCGTTGGCGTCTGTCCCGGGTTTGCACTTCAATCTGATAGATACCCGGACGCTCCGTACCTCGGAATTGCAGCGTGCCATCTTCAGCAATCGGAACGACACTGATATTATCGGTATCAGAATCATCGTCCTCTGCTGTATCGGTATCGGTTTTCAATTCGATAGTGGCTTTCCCACCAGCACTCCGAGGATAGCGCGCTGTATAGGTGTCCCCGATATGTCCACCCCATGTTACGCGGTTGTTATTTGCCGCCACAGTGTAAAGCACACTCTGTTGAAGGATCGGCAAAAAATAAGGGTTAACAAGCAGGTCGTTTGTATAAGTCGTTGCACTGGAAGGTCCGGCACCAGCGTTAGCGGTGCTGTTTTGTTGCACAAACAGTCCACAGTTATAGAGTAGGACAGTCCCTGTCCCGTCGCGCCGTTCAATTAGAAAAGGCGTATCGTCACCGAAACGTGCGATGACTTTTGATTCAGGCGTGGGGCGTAGCACGAGCCCCCTGTAAAACTGCGGTGCGTACTGTGTAGAAAATCCTTCGTTCCGAAAAACATCAAATATCGGGTGTGTCGCTTGATATGTCCGAACCTGCTGTGGCGGGGTCCATCTGCGTGTGCCACCGAATTCTGCAGGCAGGAAAGCGTCGCTAAATCGGTTGTAACTCGCCACTTCACTGCCACTGCCGACAAACGCGATGGCGCTTTTGCCTTGACGGAGAAACGCTTGAAGCTGCGCGCCCGCTTGACGAGTGATCCCCGCGACATCCGCTAAGATGATAACGTCGTAATCTTCAAGTGGGAGACTCTCAAATTGATTCGGTGTACATTGCGTCGGCAGGATCATTGTACCGGCTGTTAGCAGTCGGCTGTCGGCTGTCGGTGAGGCGTTAAGAAAATCACCTTGCTGATTGCTAACGGAAACCGATGGCTGACGGCTATTTTCATGTGGATTGAGTGCCAATGCGAGGTATTCGGTCTGTTCTCCGACGCAAAGCACACGTACTTCGCCGATAACATCCAAGGCAAAGTAACGCCGATTGTCAATATTAAGCCGATCCGATGTTAATGTAAAATAACCGGTATGTGTTCCGGGTGTAGAAAAATTGTATGTTAAACTCGTGTTCAATGATTCGTTGGCTGCCGCTGAAAAACTCACAGTTTTCTGTTTCTCACTTCCAATAAACAACGTTATTATGCTCCGTGCCAAGGGTGCTACCGAATGGTTCGCGGTCGTCACATTTAATTGGAACGGTAAATATACGCCTATTAGTTGGTTCGAGGGATGAATCTCTTCAATATTTGTATTATGCGATTCTCCTTCAGCAACAGGTATGAGAGAAACACGCGCCCCCGAACGATTCAGGAGCCGATCCCAGTCTTCCCATCCGTTTTTCGCAAAATCCGAGATAAGATAAAGTTCTCTGTTAAGTTGTTCCGACGCAGCGAGAATTTCGTGTGCAAGTTCAAGGCTCGGTTGAACGTTCGTTGCCCGGTAAGAGACTTCCGCAGCGTTAATCGCTGCGACGACACTCCCGATATCTGGTGTCAACTGCTGGAAGACCGGATTCGGAACGTCCGACATTAAAATAAGCGAGGCGCTATCGCCGTGCCGCAGTGTTTCCAAAATATCGGTTGCCAAGGCTTTCCCTTTTTCAAACCTGATACCATCAACGTCTTGGTACGCCATGCTGTAGGAGTTATCCAAAACGATAACGACATCGGTTTTGGCACGTACAGACGCGACCGGCAATCCAAGCGTCAGAAACGGGCGCGCTAAGGCAAACGCGATCAGGGCAATGATCGCCATCCGCAAAAGCAGAATCAGAAGATGCTTGAGTTGGAATCGACGCGCATTTTCACGATGCGCCGCCATAAGAAACATTAAGCTACTAAAATCAATTGTCACAACACGACGGCGATTCCAGAGATGAATAATCAGTGGGATACCAGCGGCGAGGAGTCCGAAAAGAAATAGTGGGTTCAGAAATGCCAATCGTCTTTTGTCCTTTAATTTCTTTTTATTTTTACTTGTGTTAGTTGATGTTAAGGGAATTATAGCATAAACCGAGGGAACAAGTCAATGACTTTAAGACTGGGGTTCCAGGACTATTACCCGATTTTCAACGCCGTTCAATCCAACCCACAAGGCTGAATGGAAGTATCTGTCAAAGTTCACCGATGCAGAACACGGTATTCTTTGCTTCTAAGCTCCGAATTTCGGAATAGTGGTAAACTTGGGTAACTTTCACGCCATTTTCAATGATAGGGGTGGGACGTTCGATAACGAAGTCAGCGAAGTGCGGTGCATTGAAAGCGACGTAAGCGAGGCTGAAGGTCTCAATCTGCGGATCGTATCGCTTTGACAGGTCTGGAAATAGAACAATTCCTGTATCAACTTGGTAGATGTTTGCGTTTTCATCTATGTTCATCGTTTTAACGGGACACTCGATAATTGCCCGCTGCTGTGTGTTGGTATCCCATATTTCTGTTTGTGTTACGATGGGTAGACATTTTTGTGTCGCTTCAAAAATGGCTGCGTTGTTATCAAGGCGCCGGACCGGCGATGCCTCTTGGACATCAAATAGGGTGCCGCCCCAATAATCCCGCGCCGGTTTATACTCGACGTAGTTATCGTTGCAGTAGGCATGCCTTCTGAATACGGCTGTATGTTCTTTGCCAAAAACAGGGAGGAAATCGTAGTTTGGATTTATGAAGAGGTCTTTCTCGGCAAATGTGTGTTCGCTCTTACATGAACCGCATTGGTAATAATCGCTGAAACTTCCATCTGTGTTATCTATGATGCGACATCGAGATTCGACCCAAAAGCGCGGGGCATTCCCGTTGCCAACAGTGTTGATAAAAGAGAGTCCGTAATTGAGACAATTCATTGATTTTCCTTTCTGCTCAGAAATGGTATTAGAAAATCCCGAAACCCAAGACGAGTCGGATGGCACCGATGAAAATGGCTACGCCACAAAGGAGACACCCGGCAACAGCGAGTTCTTTTTTTGATGACAAGACAATAGCCAAAATACTGAAAAGCAAGCCGCATACGGCAAACGGAATGTTAAGGTAATTGAGGGATCCGAGGCACGGAATGATGCCGACTGCCATTCCAAGAATAGCCAATATCCCCCAAACTAAACTTAAAATTGATAGTAACCCCATGATTGGTCTCCAATTTATGATAAAACGTTCCTGCGATAGAGCGTTGCTGTTATGTTTTTAATATAGCGTGTGCTTCGTTTTAAGGTAATTACCGCGAAGATTGTGTTTAGCAGAAAAACGGAATAGATGTAGAGGCTTAACGGATTCAGTAGATGTGCTTGATCGAAATCGCCGCGCGAGATGGCGTAAAACGCCGTGCTCATCCCACAAAAAGCGCACGATTTGTGGTATTGTGCTTGCCAACTGCATTCAGGAATGAATTGCGCTAATTGGTGTTGTGGCACAACGACCGGCAGCATAAGTATTATAAAGATACCGACGCTGAGAATGAACCATACAAGCAGTACCGCTAACATCAACTCGCTTCTTCTGGTTTTTAGCACGTTACACCTCTACAGGACTGGTTTCTTCGATTTTCCGTAGTATGATATTTCCGCCGACAGAACGGAGCCGTAGGAGTGCGCCTCCACTATTGATCGTTCCGCGTAATTGGTCCGGTTTTAGCGTTCCTGTCTCCTCAATGGATACCGGAAATTCTGTTGTCACTGAACCGCCGAGGACTTTTGCTTCGACTGTAGCATCGATATCTGGAACGAGTGAGACATTTATACTCCCCCCCATTGTCTCCAAATCGAGGAGTAGGCTCTGACTCGCAGCCGATACTTCTCTCAGTTCACAGTCGATAGAACCGCCAGATACTTTTGCCAGAACGGGTCTGTCGTTTTCTACCTCTATACTGCCCCCGGCAGCTTTCAGGTCGGCACCCCCTTTGCATCCGCGCAGTGTGATCCCACCGCCGGAGGTCTGCCCGTTAACGATCCCTGTAACCTGTGTAACTTGGAGGTTTCCACCGGAAGTTTTGGTTTTGACATCACCCGTACCCTCCGCAAGTGCGATGTTCCCAGCCGTCGTTTGAAGTACCACATCCCCTTTAAACGTCCTGAGATCAATACTTCCAACAGATGTGCTGCCCTCAATCCGTCCGGTAATATCTTGAAGACGAAGTCCGGCGCGGAAGGTCTCTGCATTCACGTCGCCTGTAATATTCGCAACGGAAATGTCGGCACCTGCAGTTTTCAGGTCAAGATTGTATTGCCGTGGCACGAGGATATCAAACTGAACATCGAGATCGTTTTGCCGTTTCTGCCACCGTTTCGCGTCTCCTGTGAACTTTGCCTCAATTTTAACGTCGGATGCTTCGTGTGTTATCCGAACATCAAGGTTCTTGAGGATTTCCGCTGCCCGCCGATTCGCTTTTATTTGTGCGGCGCGTTGAACGCGGACCGAGACGGTATCTGCCTCGGTGGTCTGTACGTCAATTCCACCGCAGTCGGCATCAATTGTGAGTCTTCCACCCGTTGCAACGGGGAAAGTTTCGACGATGTCCTCTAACGTCGCCTCGGTTAAGAAATCTGGCACGGCTTTACGGATGAGATCACCGATCGGTTTATCGGTGAGTTCCTCGGTCAGGTTTTCCATGAACCGTTTTCCGAAAAAGGTGGAGAACCATCCCTTGAAATCCGCCGTTGTATCCAATTCTTCGTTGAGATATGCCGCGAGTTGATGGCAGGCGATTGCGATTTGACTGAATGAGGCATCGGGATTAAGTTCGTCAAAGAGTCCATCAGGCACAGCATCAAGGCTATTCAATCGGGTCAGTACGTTATTGAATTGTGTGATGCATCGCGTTTCACCATCAGTAAAGGTATCCGTTAGGGCTGCATCCTCTGCGATTTTTGCGGTGTGTTCCAACATGTGGAACAGCCCCTTGAGTTCGTGTTGTTGTTCCTGTCTGTGTTGTTCCATGGTTTTCTCCTCTTTAGGATCAATCGCTGTAACCGAAGCCGCGTCTTTCTAAAATTGTTTTGAGTTGTTCTTTCGCTTTGCGGAGTCTCCATTTTACGGTAGTCAGTGGTAGAGATAGAAACTCAGCCATGCGTTTTTGTGGCATCTCTGCCCAGTAGTAGAGTTCGAGGACCACCTGATAGTCTGGTTGTAGGTCTTTGATGGCATCTCTAACCGATTGCTGTGTCGATTCGGCTTCGACAAGGTTAGCGGGATCTTCCGCCGATGTATCTGATGCTCTGTTCAGATAGGGTTCCATATCCTCCTGCGGTTGATAACGCCCCATATTTCTGTAGTGGCGCAATGCCCGGTTCCGAGTGATAGAATGCAGCCACGCGCCAAACCGATTCAGGTCTGAGAGTTGTGGTAGTGATTCAAACGCTCGTAAGAGTGCGTCTTGTACGACATCCTCTGCGTCGGTAGGATTTCGGACGATCTGTTGTGCGACCGTTAGCATCGCGCGTCGGTAGCGGTTCACTAACACATCAAACGCTTGCGTATTACCGGCGAGTGCTGCGACAACTAACTCGGCATCGCCCGCCTCAATCAATTCTACAGAATGCATGACAATACTCCTTCTTCTGTTTTATTAGAGACATGTAACATAAAAAGGAGAGTAAGAAATATATTTTTTGGTAAAAACGAGCGGATGGAAGCAAGAAAAAGGTGAAAGTGTTCAGCGGTTGAAGGATCGGAAGATTGGAAGGGTAGAAGGATGGAAGGGCTTCCATCCTTCCCTTTCTTCCATTCTTCCCGTTCTGAATAATTATGTTATGCGTCCATCCTGTCCGCCTATATAGGTCCAGCGGCTTTCTTTCGAGGTGTTACGAAGTGGGTCTATAAAGCATCACGAGACAACCGCCGAGCGCTGCGAGGAGGATACCGGCTACAAATTGCCATCGGACGGCTCCCCAACCGCCTGTGGGCGGATGCGATAGCGTCGCGACGACGGCGTTCACAATAGGCGCGCCTGCAAATACAATGGACATCACGACGGCGGGTCTCCCCCCTGCACCGAAGGCGAGTAGCACACCGAATGCCCCGATCGCCCCGACGAGTCCGGCGACGAATGACCAAGTGATACCGCTCCCTGTAAATTGCCAGTTAGAGCCATTCAAGACGAGCATGAGTGCAGATCCGATGACCGCTGTGAGAAGATAAGCGAGCCCGACAAAGAGGAACGCTTTGTAGCGTCCGTGTACAGGATCCGCCATAGCGACTTGCCCCTGATGCAGAAACACGCCGTAGAGTCCCCATGATGACACGGTCATGATAACAAAAATTAGCCATACTTTAGACATGATTTATTTCCTTTAAGAGGCACAACCTAACAGGTTATGCTACAGAATTAGTTGTCAGTTTTCAGTTACGAGTTACCAGAGAAGACGTTTTTGATAATCCAAAGTTTCTTTACCTGGCCACTGGTTACTGGAAACTGACTCACTGATAACTACATCAGGTATATTTTTCAAATACTTTCAAGAGTTGATCTGCGACAGCGGTATCGTTAAGTTTTTGATGGGTATTAATTTTACCGGTTTCACCGAGGCGTTGGCGTTGCTCAGCATCGTTAAGGAGTTCCATGATACCCATCGCGAGTGCTTCAGCAGATTCAGGCTCCACGAGGAGACCACCGCCTGTTGCCTCAAGCATCTCTGGAAACGTGCCGTGACGCGGTTGGACGACCGGGACCCCGTTGGCGAGCGATTCCATGATAGATAACCCTTTGGATTCACGGTAAACAGTGGGAACGGAGAAGACATGGAGTCGGTTGAGAAAATCGATTTTTTGTGTACGCGTGACTTCACCGTGATGTACAAAACTGTTTGATAGACCTGCGTCCTCGATTTGGTTGAGGAGTTCCTCAAGATAGGGCTCATCTTTTTTACTGAGGTATCCTGCAACATGCAGTTGAACGTTATCTTCACCGAGTGCCTCTGCGATTCTTAGGAAAGCGTCTACTAAGATATGTAGTCCCTTTTCGGGGCAGATACGCGCCAAATAACCGATAATGAAAGGCGGAGGTTCCGGTTTTTCGGCAAGCATGCCGTGTCCATCCATGTTGAGTCCGAGCGGAACGATGTCGATTTTATCGACAGGGACACCGAGGTAGGCGTCTGCCATAAACTGTGCATAGTAACTGCAGGGTGCGACGAAGCCGTCTGCCTCTGCTGCGCGTTTCCGCAGGAGGGTTAACACTTCTGTCTTGTAAGGTTCAATTAAATCTTGGAGGAAGATGTCTTCGCCTTGGAGTGCGCAAACAACGGGTACATCTAATGCATTCTTTATCTGAGTCGTGAATCCTACGAGCATGGAGTTGGTGAGATAAACGATATCGGGTCTATTTTCTTCAGCAAGCCATTTGACTAACTTCGCCAGTTCCTTTTTTTGGTGTCCGTGTTCGGCTTGGAGCATAGAGACTGTGAGTTCTCCAAGATCGCGTGCGTCGGTTGAACCACTGAAGCGTGCGAGTCCGTTTAAGAGTGCTCGGTTATCAAATAATTTGTCGATCGCCCACGGCGTGTGCCTAAAGATGGAGAGTTTCTGTTGAAGATAGACGTTAATACCGCCGAAAAAGACGCGGTCCATACTGACATTCGCTTCATCAGTCCGAGTAGGCGTATAGGTAGGAATCAGTGTGACATTATGCCCCTGCTTCTTCAAAATTGTGGCGACCATATTATCGTGGATACAGGTTCCGCAGTACATGCCGGCTGCGCCTGCGGTAATGTAAGCAACTTTCATATTTTCTGTTGTCGTGCGAAGTGGTGAGAAAACGCTTCTCCTCCATTTATAGTGACCTCTAAAAATAATAAGACACTTTCATCCCCCGGTAGGTTCGGTTTTGCGGTGTACTCACCCAAATGCGATCTGCATTCCAACCGAACCGACACAGAGTGTCCTATTAATTCTAAACTTTACTATAGTGTGTCGTTGTAACCGCGTGTTTCTGGAATGCATTCATCTAAAAAATCCTGAGATATAGTATATCAGATTCTTCAAAAAAAGTCGTGATTATTTTCTTGGTAAAGAAAATTTGCTTTTTGCCCGTAATTGTGGTATTATTAATATTTAGGTTTAACCAACAACACTATGGAAAAAAGGAGAGGTCAAGATGTCACGCGTCTGTACGATCTGTAATAAACGACCGATGACGGGTCACCGGATCAGTAACTCGGATCAACACACAAAGCGGCGTTGGCTGCCGAATCTTCAACGGGTTCGGGTTCAAACGGAATCAGGTCCGAAGCGGATCCGTATCTGTACAAAATGTCTGCGTAGTGGAAAAGTCGAAAAAGTTATCTCCAAAATGCCCAGTCCGGTTGCATAGCAAATCACAATCCGAAGACCGTTCCCCACGATATCAGAGTGATAACGAGAGCGCATGAAACACGCGTAGGGGTTGGGTTCCCCAATCGATACGATTGGCCTAAGTACGCGATTACACGGTAGCATCATAGGATTATTTTACCGAAAACCCTCGATTGGTTTTAGGAGATGCGGGTGACGCGTTGGACCCCTTTTAACTGCCGAATCCCTTGCATGACGCTATCGAGCTGCTCAGCCCCTGTTACATCTATTGTTAGGTTGTCGGAAGCCGTGGGATCGAGGTGGATAGGTGAGGGTTGGAAGGTTCCACAGCGGATATTTACCTTGTATTGTGCGATGGCAGTTGTGATCTCACCGAGCATTCCGGGGCGATCACTGCATTCGACAAGGATTTTGACAGGGTAAACATCAGGCGGTTGGTCTCCGTTTACGGACGGTGATTTTTCAGTCCATTTGACAGCCAAGAGTCGTTCGGGTTCGTCAAGGATACGGATACATCCAGACCTATGCACAGAAACACCACGTCCGCGGGTGAGATAACCGACGACTTGATCTCCCGGGATCGGGTTACAACATTTCATAATCCGCATCATTCCTAAGTCGATATCATTTTCGAGTTGGACAGCGGGTCCGGGTGATTTCCGTTTGGCTTCAACGTCCTCAGCAGGTTTGGTGTCAGGTTCAGGCACCTCGGGTTTCAAGAGGTTAACGACGTGTGTAGCGGATTCATATCCGTTGCCGATACGGATGAAGAGTTCTTCGAGATTTTTAAGATTGAGTTGCTTGGCGATGTCAAGGAGTTTTGGAGAGTTGAGGCAATCGCGTGCGTTAAGGTAGGAGACCCGTAGTTCTGCTGCAATAAATTTCTTTCCTAATTCGAGAGCGTCTGCTCTATCCTTATCTCGGAACCAGTGTTTAATTTTATTTCGTGCCGCGGCAGTTTTCACATGAGATAACCAACTTCGGCTCGGTTTCGCGTTCGGTTGTGTCCGAATATTGACTTGGTCCCCGTTCTCCAAGACGCGTCGGATGGGTGCAATGGAACCGTTTACCTCTGCGCCGACACAGGTGTGTCCGATGTCGGTGTGGATTTTATATGCGAAGTCGATAACGGTCGCGCCTGCCGGCAGTGTGAAAAGGTCTCCCTTCGGCGAAAACACATACACCTCATCTTGAAAGAGTTCCAATTTCATCGATTCCACAAACTGATGTGGACTATCCTGTGTCTCCTGAATATCTTCAAGAATCTGTTTATAATTTGCGAAGATTGAACGTCCTTGTGCGCTTGTCGGTACGCCTTCCTTGTAGCTCCAATGTGCGGCGATCCCGTCCTCAGCGACCTTGTGCATCTGATAGGTACGAATCTGGACTTCAACTGTTTTGCCTTCGTCAAGGATCGTTGTATGGAGCGATTGATACCCATTTTTCTTTGGGTTTCCTATCCAATCTCGGAGTCGGTCGGGATGGTAGTTCCATCTTTGGTGGAGGGCACCGAGGGCGATATAGCAATCGGCTTCAGTTTTGACGAGGATCCGTAGTCCGATGAGGTCTCGAATTTCGTTGAACGGTGTCCCTTTCTGTTGCATTTTCTGGTAGATGCTATAGATGTGTTTCGTCCGTCCATCAACATCGGCATAGATCCCTCGTTTTTCGAGGACCTGTCGAATCTGTTTCACCATTTTATCACAGTAGGCTTCTCGCTCAGCAAGTTTCTGGTTCAGGAGTTCGGCAATCTTTCGGTATTCGCCGGGGTAGAGATGTTTGAATGCGAGGTCCTCAAGTCGGCTCATGATACGCCATATCCCCAATCGGTGTGCGATGGGCGCGTATATCTCAAGTGTCTCCTTTGCGATGCGTTGACACTTTTCGCTTGTTAGGAATGTGAGCGTCTCCATGTTGTGAAGCCGATCGGCGAGTTTGATGAGGATGACCCGCATATCTTCGGCTGTTGCTAAGAGGAGTTTTCGGTAGGTTTCCGCTTGGGTTTTCCGGTGCATACGGTCTTCAACTGTTATCACTGCTCTGGCAGCTGCGGAAGCGACATTCGGTCTATACTGCCCGATCTTCGTAACGCCTTCAACAAGATTGGCGATATTCGCGCCGAACCGTACTTGTAGTTCTTCGCGTGTGATCCCTGTATCTTCGAGTATGTCGTGCATGAGTCCGGCACAGATCGTGTGCGTATCCAACCGGAGTTCGGCGAGTATTTCGGCAGTTTTGACACAGTGCGAAAAATAGGGTTCACCGGACTTCCGCTTCTGGCCGTCATGTGCCCTACGCGCGAAACGGTAGCAGCGTTCGAGGAGTTCGATTTCCGCTTCAGGATTATAGACTTGAATCTGACGGATCAGTGATTTGATACTCATTTTCTACGCGCTCCCACATAGATTTAATATTCTCTTTCAACTGAAACTCAACAAAAGACGGATAAGTCTGTTTAATCAAGCTGCCTCTTAAGTAAGTTGGCGAACGAGATAGATCACTTTTCTCAGCGGGACGGAGCCTTACAAGTCTGTGTCCGGGTTCGCCATACCGCTCAATAAACCCCAATTCTTCAAAGATCGTGAGTCCGGTTTCAACGGTTGAAGGTGCGCCGAGCGTGCCATTCAACATTGCGTTCTCAGCATATCCGTCCACTCCGTTGGATTGTACGGCTTCACGGATGCCGCCGTACAATTTCTTTAATTCGTTTTTTTCGGGGTACTTCTTAGTGACCCAATTCTGTATGGCAGTTCCATCTGCATCGCCGTAAATGAGATGCAGAAAAGAGGTCTCTTCGGTTGCGAATGCCGGTGCACACCGTTTGAAAAAAAGGTCTGGACTCGGTGTGAGATGACAAAAGACGATATGCTTCACGAAAGGGAACAGGTGAGGATTCTCGACAACTGTACTTGAAGCGATTGTTCGGAGTTCACCGCGCGCGAGTTGTTGTGCGAACTCGGTTTCCTCTGCCGTTGTCGTCGTCCCATCGTGCCGTACGACCCCCTCAATGCTTTCTGGTAGGAGTCTTGTGAGCAGGCTATCCAGCATTTCGTCATCTTGTACATAAATTATACAAGATTCTTCACGCGCAAACAAGTTTAAAAGATAATTTTTTTTCGTCGTGTTGCGTCTGTTCACAAGTCTTACGGAGGCATCATCTTCAAGTGTGGGAAATACATCCCAGTTCATGTCCCTACCTTCCGAATGAACTTCCCAATCTTCAAGCATAAGTTGTACGGAACGTTGACCTTGCCACTCGTTGATCTGGGGTGAAAAAGCGGCATCAAGAGCCACACCGGGATTTTTAACAGTGATGAATTTATCCGCTGCGCCCCATTCGATAGCCGATAACTTTACCACGTCATCGCTGAGAAGCATTTTGAGATGATTTCTCTCTTTCCCCATGATTGTAGGGCTGCCGTTGACAACTTTGGCGCGTCGGACCCCAAACTGAGGTGCCGGATTATCTTGTCCAAACGGTTCAAATTGCTCAAGTTCCTTTAGCGTTTCTAACGTCAAAAGCGAAAGGTTCGTTTCAAATTCGAGGTCTAACTTCGGTATGAGCGCGTCTTCTGTCAGTTGTTCGCGGGCATACTTGTCAAAATCCTGCCTGAATCTCGGAATTTTTGACGTTTTGAGGGTTAGCCCGGCTGCGGCTGCGTGTCCACCGTGCCTCACAAGTAAGTCAGTGCAAGCGACAAGCGCGTTGGCGAGGTTCATACCTTCTATACAGCGTCCGGATCCAGTTGCTTCATCGCCGTTAATGGCGAGCACAATAGTAGGCTTGTAGTAGGTTTGCATCAACTTTGCTGCGACAATGCCGACGACCCCTTGCGCTTTTTCGTCCCATCTGTCGCTGGCGACAACGATCCCTACAGCATCGTCGTTAATTTCTCTCTCAATTATCTCGACGGCTTGATCGTAGATGCCCTTTTCCAATTCCTGTCGTCTGCGATTTGCTTCGTTGAGTTGCGGTGCGATTTGGGCTGCGATATCGTCGGAATCCGTAGTAAACAGATCGACGACTTTATGTGCGGTATGCATCCGTCCCGCTGCATTGATACGGGGTCCCAATTTAAAAGAGATTGTATTTCCGTTAATGGGTGTGTCGATATTGTGTCCGGCTGCCTCACAGAGCGCATTTACGCCTGGACGCGCGCGTTTGTTGAGTTCTGCTAACCCTAATCGGCTCAAAATGCGGTTCTCGCCGGTGAGCGATGCCATGTCCGCGACGGTTCCCAATGCGACCAGATCCAACAGCGATTCGAGAAATGCACCATCATCTATCAACCCTTGTGCCAATTTGAATGCCAAACCGACACCAGCGAGTTCGGTATACGGATATTCGTTGTCTGGAACCTTAGGTGAAATCAGTGCATAAGCGGGTGGCTGTACCTCTGTCGGTTGATGGTGATCGGTTACGATGACATCCATACCGAGTTCATTGGCTAAAGCGACCTCTGTAACCGATGTGATGCCGCAGTCTACCGTAATGATGAGTTTTGCATCGCTGTCTTGATGAATTTTGTTTATCGTATCTTCGCTCAGCCCGTAGCCTTCATCGAACCGGTTCGGGATATAATAGTCGGCGGGAACGTCCATATAGCGGAATGTATTGAGCAAGAGCGCGGTTGCGGTGGTGCCATCAACATCATAATCGCCGTAGACACAGATTTTCTCACCCTGTTTGATCGCCTGACGTATCCGTTCTACGGCTTTGTCCATATCGGCTAATAGGAAAGGAGCGTGGAGTTCGTCAAAAGTTGGCGTGAGATAGGTTTGCGCTTCGTCAACGGTTCTTATCCCGCGATTGATCAGCAGTTGCGCAGCAAACGGGGAGACACCGATTTCGGCTGCCAATGCGATGCTGCTATCAAAATCTGGATTTCTGAAACGCCATTTCTTGCGGGGGGGACTTTTCATGGTATTCCTTTCTTGAGATAGGCACCTGCGCTTTGTGCGATAACGGATTTGCAAGCAAACTCTTTACCTATTTAACATAGTAACACAAAAATTTGGGTTTGTCAAATTTTTTGATGGAGGGCGGTGTGTAAGTCTTGATGCTGTTAAACTGAAGGTATAAGTGAGATAGAGGTGTTCGTTTTAAATGTAACTTGACAAAACAATCTGTATATGGTATTATTATTATTGCCTGACGCAACTCATTAGACAGCACATAAAAAACCCGCCTGATACGACGATGTTTTTCTTTGCCTTCACGAAAGCGGGTTAACCTCACCTATTATGTTTATGTGAAGTTGCCTTTATGTGGTACGGAGGCGTTTATTTAAAATAAAGCGAAAAGGAGTTGTCCAATATGACGTATGTGATTTGTGAACCGTGCATTGACGTTAAGGATAGTGCGTGTGTTGACGTATGCCCAGTGGACTGCATTCATCCGCTGCCGGACGCTGACGAGTTTGAAGATTTCAATCAGCTCTTCATTGATCCGGAAGAATGCATCGACTGTGGCGTATGCGAACCGGAGTGTCCCGTCGAAGCCATCTTTATGGAAGAAGATGTCCCCGAAGAGTGGGAAGAGTTCATTGATATCAACGCGGAGTACTTTGAATAATGGATAGCAGGCGCCATCCTTAAATCATAACTCCCTAAACGGTTGTCGGTTTGCGAGATCGCTTGTGGTCGTACAGATCGGCAACCGTTTTTTATGCACGCAACCTGTTTCGGTGTTACCATGCAAAAACCCCAACCGACCCGCATTGAGAGAGGCGATATCGGTTTAACGATTCAATGGAAAGACGCGCACCAGTGCAAGTTGTCTTATCGTCTCCTCCGCGAAAAATGCCCGTGCGCGCACTGCGATGCCGTCCGTTTGAAAAAAGACCCGTTCCATATTTTACCTTCCGATGATTTTTTTAAGAACCTACGGCTTGTGGATATTCAGCGCGTCGGACGCTATGCCGTACGTTTGGTATGGAGTGATGGACATCGTACAGGGATTTACACCTTTGAGTTTCTACGTGAGTTAAGCGAAGACGCTTCATGATATGCAAAACATTTCTTGCACTATAGTAGCAGTCGGTTAGCTTGAAGGACATTCCTGTATCACAGGGATCACATAACTCCGAATCGTAGAGCCGTCTAATATTTCTGTTTCTACGCGCGGTTCTGGCACTTTACGGTGATCAAACACGACGTAGTACCCTGCCTCCGCTGCCTCAAGTTTAACATACCTTGCGAGTTGCGCCTTACCTGCGGCATAGCGCATAGCCCCGCCCCATATCTTGGTCTCAACGATATACTTTTTCTGATGATGGAGGATGAGGATGTCGATTCTGCCGCGTCCTGTTTGTACTTCCAAATACATCATCCCACCTATAATCTGAACGAACTGCTCAAGATACGCGAAAAGGAGATGTTGACCGACGTATTCTCGTGGCGTTTCTGGTACTTGTAGTACCCTGAAGCCTGCGCGTGCGATAAAGTCTCGGAAGTTATCAAGAAGTGCCTCCATCTGAATCTGTCCGTCGGATGCAAGGTAATCCTTAAACCCGGCGCGCGTGTCTTCGGGTAAATAGTCTTGCTCCAAGCCATTAACAGCAGGTTTAAATGTCTGCATGACACGGTACTGATAAATCGGATTGATGATTTCACACAGACCATCAGCACCTTCACCGATAACGCCATACGTCGCGAGCGCATTAATGATTTCATTGTCCAAGTTAAAGGCGACACCATCATCACGGGAAGCGATTTTCATCAGGAGTGCCTCAAATCGTCGATCCCGACGGATATTGGTTACCAGATGCTCGGTATGTGTGTTCCGTTCGCGAAGGAGCTGCGTGTGTGCTTTTGAAAAGTGTTCCATTGTGATCGGTTCGGTTTCCGGGATGTCCATCTCCTCGGTAAGGATCTGCGCGAACCGGTTGACGAGTACAGGTTGCCCGGCTGTCTGTTTGTGGATAGATTTGATGACCGGAGGATCAAAGGGCTGACCAACCTCGTCTGTGTATTGAGACAGGAGCTCGCGGACCTGCTCGAGCGTGAAGTTCAGTAACTTGAATTCGTCTTGGATATTGAAAGGTGAAATAGAGCGATCGTAGTTGAGCTGCGCAATGCTCTTGACACCAACGATACCGACGCTGTGCGGACATCGCTCCCGAAATTTGGGTGTTATCCAGAAATTCTGTGAGTGCCGGAGAAGATGCGCTGCCCCGTTTTTTGAAAACGGCTTCTATTGCCTCGCGAATATCTTCGTATAACCCCTCGTAAAATACGGCGGGTTCGAGGTTGTTGAAGGCTTGGAAATCGATCCGAATGGGGAAATACGTCTCGGCGGGAAGTGCTTCTAAAGCACGATGGAAGAACGTGGTTTTACCGGTCTGCCGCGGTGCGAACAGAACGACGTATCGACCCTTTTCAAGGCGACCGATGAAATCCGAAAGTTCATCTGTACGTGCCACGATATAGTTATCTTCAGGGTAGACAGGACCGCGGGTTTCAAAACTTCGCATCTACGCAGTTTCCTTGGTGGACGTGTTTTTATTTCGTTAGGACTTACGCATCCACCTCTTTTTGTACCACGATGCACTTCGCATCTGGGCGAGTACGCCGCAAAACTGTTAATTTGTGATACAAAAACGCTGGATTTTCCAAAAAATTTCACCGAACAGAACGATTTACATCCCAAA
>JAJDXV010000144.1 GCA_022823085.1 Candidatus Poribacteria bacterium | reverse complement strand
CTCTATCATCTAAAGACACAACTTTTGATAAAAAAGGTGCATCAGTGCCGAAAAAAAACGAAAGAAGAGTGAATTTTATAGTCTCGGGTTCCATGGCAGAGAGCGTATGGGACCTATAACTACACGTGGATTTTTATTATCAAACTCACGTGTAAAAAAAAGTGAATTTTATGGGGAAATCCGAAAAGAGGATCGCGACATTCCAAAAACGGCATGGATATACTTAGTTTAACTACTGGCAAATGCCAGCTCCAGATGTCCATGGGAGCAACAACTCACCAATGGATTCTAAACTCTCGCGATTAAATGATTGGACGTGTGCTAATCATCATCCCAGTCTATGTCATAGAACGGAGTGCTTTCTGCTCGTGCTTCGCGGTATTGTTCGAGTGTGCGTGACGGTGGATCCTCAACGAAAGGTCTAACTTGGTGTAATGCTTCAAGTAGAGCGTAGAATTCATAAGCTGAGGCAGTGTTAATATCATCGTAGAGAGCGTCATAGACCTGAAAATAAGCGTGGCATTCTTTGTCTGTTATTGGTAGATTTAGTTCCAATTTTCGTAAAAAATTGGCAATAGTGTTAACTTCTGGAATTTTTCCATGTTTTTTAATAAGAAAGGCATAAATGCCTTTTGCCCAAACTTCGGGATTTTCTATTCTGAGCTGCTCCAAAAGACGGAGTTCTTCTCGTTCTGCTATAATTCTTAGCCCATCTCTGGCTTCTTCAAGTGTACGTTGATTTTCCACATTTGGGAAGAGAAAATAGTTTGCTGCCCAATAAGCAAGGCGTTGCTTAGCAAACTCAAGCGTTACAATTACAAACTCACCTTCCTCTTTCCAATATTGTCTCTGAAACTCTACCTTATAGCGAACCGGTGGAATATCTCCAAACTCCTGAAAACGTCTGGCTTGTAAATGTTTCATAGCCTTTTCCCATGCTATCTGCTCACCATTCCGGCGTGGAATCTCAAGGTTCATGAGTTCCTCAACTTCCGCGTCTGTCAACCTGATCCAATCTTCGCCTTTTAACTTTTCCCAATCCTCGTCTTTTAACTTCTCCCAATCCTCGTCTGTCAATTGTAGCCATTGTTCAGCGTCTTTTAACTTGTCCCAGTCTTCGTCTGTCGGCCGTAACCATTGTTCATCAGTTTCGTTGAAGAATGTATTATTGATAGCGTTGATTGTCTCTTGTCCATCTTCGGTATCTCCACAACTGAAGCAGAGTAGGACACTGAGAAGAGATGAAAAATAAAAAAAACGAGAAAGAATAAACCTACTTTTCATGGTGCCTCCACGGGTCCAAAAACGATGTTTACCCCCTCTGCCATACTATTTTCCAAATTCTCAAGCGTTTTCAGCGTTTTCTCCATTGGCCAAAGGGTATATTGTGCTCTGAGAAAATTCAGGTATTCATCCACATCTTTTATTGGTATCCCCAATTTTCCTTTTTCCCTGAATGCAACAAAAGTGTGAACCTCTGGGATATTCCCAAACTGTTTGATGAGTTGTGCCTCAAGATATTCGATCCACAAGGCTGGATCTTCTGTCTTGTACCAGTCTCGGGGCGGATAGGTACCATCAGCATCGTCGGTAGATTCACTCTCCGGATAGATTCCTGCCCATGGGTCACTCTGGGGAAACGGGAAATCAAATGCACCATCATCCCTCCAATCGGATGATCCGCTCGTTGTGGTCGGTTCTATATCGTGGGAGTGAAGGGCGGTACCATGCGGATGCGGATGGTCATGGCTATGCCCGCGAGCCGCAGAAGAAGTCCTTTCATCCTTGCTTGTCTGATCTGGGCTTGGTTTCGGTGTAGGCGTTACCGTCTTATAGATTTTTATCGTTTCAAGTGGTGCCTTGGGCCTCAAAATTTGGAAACTTCCGATACCGATAACAACAAACGCCGCGAGTATCCAATACCAATTCTTTGTTAACATAATGATAAATGCTCCAGGGTGTGTAATTTTTTTGTCATAATACACCTTGTGCTCGCTAACTACTCGTCATATTGAATTTGAGTCAATAAAGTGGCACTCTGGTGTTATTGTCAACCAAGAAAGTCGCAACGCAGAAAGATTTAGTCTTCGGTTTTGCGTCGAGCTCACGTTCTATAATAGCAAGTATGTTTTATAATAGCAAGTATTATGCCAATATGAGAAACCGCACTGTGACAGGATCTCACCATTTTTCAACTGGGAATATTTTTCACATGTGGGAATATTTTTCACAGAACTGGGTAAAATATTCCCAGTTGCACACCAAGCAGAACACTTCTATCCGCGCTGCCAAGCACGGATAGCAAGTCTATTACAATCGCGCGTCAGCAGTGTCGTGCAATCCCAAGTTTCTTTATGCATTATAGTCGCGTAGTTTGTTGTGTAAAGTACGCCGATCTATCCCCAAAGACTTCGCCGTTTTTGACCTATTCCCATCCTCTCGCGCCAAAGTCGTTAAAATCGCTGACTTCTCTATCTCTTTCAAGGTTGTTCCGATTGGAAAGGGCAGCACAAAACGTTCCGCAGCGTTAGGATTGGCTGCGGCTGTTTCATCCGCCAACGGCAATGGGTGGACCTGAGGCATCTGCAAATCTTGTGGTAGGTGGTGTGGTAAGATTTCACCATCTTCCGCTAAGAGGACGGCACGACCGATGACCCCTTCGATCTCCCGGATATTCCCAGGCCAGCTGTAGGCATCAAATAACGAGAAAACTTCTGGATTTATATCGACTACCTTTTGACTGGAACAGTTGTTTTCCTTTGCCAAAAAGTATTTTGCCAACGCGGAGATGTCTTCCCGCCGCTCCCGTAATGCCGGCAGGTGGATATGAAGCGATTTTAATCGCTCATAGAGATCTCGGCGGAACCTGTTTGCTTCAACCGCTTTTATAAGGTCGATATTCGTCGCTGCTAAAACGCGCACTGACACTGGAATCTGTGCTGTCCCGCCTACGCGGCGAATCTCGTTTTCCTGAAGTACCCGCAACAGTTTCGATTGTAGGCGTACCGGCAGTTCCCCAATTTCGTCAAGGAACAGTGTGCCACCGAATGCGGTTTCAAATAGCCCGATATGTCGCTGATCTGCGCCGGTAAACGCGCCTTTCTCATGTCCAAAGAGTTCATTTTCGATCAGGTTCTCTGCAATTCCTGCACAGTTCACGACGACCATAGGGGACATTGCATAAGGACTCTCTGCGTGCAAAGCACGCGCGACCAACTCTTTACCTGTTCCTGTCTCGCCAGAAATAAGCACAATTTTAGAAGATTTTGCGAATGTGTCAATACTTTTCAGGACTTCAAGATGGACTGTACTCTCACCAACAATGTGATCGTAATTTCCATGCAATTTCTCTCTTGATAACGGCGTTTCGGATGGTGCCATCTCTTCTCCCTCGGAATCGTTTTCCACTAAAACCATAGGTTTTCGGTGTCATATTCCAATTATCGTAGAATTCTCGGTGTTAATAGGTGTTCCACATATCACTATAAGGTCGGGTTAAATGCAAAACTATCACCCGATGATATTAAAGACCATTTTTTTCACCGCTTTGCGTGCATAAAATGATAAAAATGTCATAAATTAGGACTTACGCATTGCGGTCGTAATGATCGATCAACTCTCCTCTATCATCTAAAGACACAACTTTTGATAAAAAAGGTGCATCAGTGCCGAAAAAAAACGAAAGAAGAGTGAATTTTATAGTCTCGGGTTCCATGGCAGAGAGCGTATGGGACCTATAACTACACGTGGA
>JAJDXV010000078.1 GCA_022823085.1 Candidatus Poribacteria bacterium | reverse complement strand
TGGACACGGATATAATCAACGTGTCCCATAAGGCAGACACTTCCGACTTGCCTTTATATGTTTAGACGATTTAGAAACAAAAACGTTTAGGAAAAATGTTGTCCTTTTAGGTTTTTATTAACACAATATATCAGCGGGCTTCCTCCCACAGCTAAAGCATTGGGATTCTCGCCCGAATTCCCTTGACAATACTTTCATAGCAGATGCGACCTTGAAAAACCAAAAATCCCATCCCGGCGTAACATTTCGTGCTATCGCACTCGGTTTGCTACTGATTCCGGTGAATACCTATTTCATCATGGCAAACCACCTCAAATTCTGGAGCACCCTCCCGACGACGATGTCGCTCATCTACAACGTGATAATCACGTTGATGGTGCTGATCCCGTTCAATCTACTGCTAAAACGATTTCTGCCAAAGTTCGCTTTCAGGCAAGGCGAACTTCTAACGGTCTTCGTGATGCTCTCACTCTCGTCCGCTATCGCTGGACACGATATGATGCAAACGGTCATCCCGACGATCTCGGATGGGTTCTGGTTAGCGACTCCCGAAAACGAATGGAAACAACTGTTCTGGCGATACCTACCCTCGTGGCTCACATCCAATAATGAGGCGAGCCTGCAGGCGTTCTATGACGGTGAAAGCACACTCTATACGAAAGACCATCTGCTCGGATGGCTCCGTCCAATCCTCTGGTGGACGGTGTTCCTGACTGTCCTGATCTGGGTTATGATCTGTCTGGACGTTTTTCTCCGAAAACAGTGGATTGAGCACGAACGGCTATCCTATCCGATCGTACAACTGCCACTGGAGATGACAAGACTTGATGGACGGCTCTTTAAGTCAAAGATGATGTGGCTCGGATTCGCGATTGCTGGCGGTATCAACCTTATCAATGGTATACATGTCCTTTTCCCGGAGTTCCCCGAAATTCCGGTACGGCACGCCGAGATCGGTCAATACTTCACACAAAAGCCGTGGCGATCCATCGGTTGGACACCTATATACATCCGTTCCTTTGCTGTCGGACTCGCCTACCTGATGCCGTTAGAGATGTCGTTTTCGGTCTGGTTTTTCTACTGGTTCTGGAAAGCGCAACGGATATTGGGTAGCGCACTCGGACTCGATATTCTGCCGGGGTTTCCTTACGACTGGCAGCAGATAATGGGCGGCTACCTCGTCCTCTCCTGCTTCGCACTCTGGGGTGGCAGACGCTTCTTTTTACGGGTTGTGAAGTACGTTTTCCGAGGGTACGAATCACCGGGTGAAATCAATGACAGCAGGGAACCGATGCGTTACCGTTGGGCAGCCCTCGGATTGGTCGGTGGGTTAATATTTCTGTTCGTCTTTTCACACCGAGGCGGGATGGCAATTTGGACAATCGCGCTCTATTTTCTTATCTATTATCTGTTGTCGATGAGTCTCACGCGTATTCGTGCTGAAGTCGGTCCGCCGACGATCCGCACCTACGCAACACCGCACGGCATCTTGACCGACATCTTTGGGACGCGAATCCTGTCGCACGGGAGTCTGACAATGATGCGCCTTTACCTCACCTTCAATCGCGGTTCTCGCGCAAACCCGATGCCGCATACACTCGAAGGTTTCAAACTTGCAGAGGAGTCAGGCATGCGTTCCGGCAGACTGATTGTCGCGATGATGTTCGCGGCAGTCGTCGGGATCCTCGCATCGTTTTGGGCGTACCTCCTTGTCGGGTACAATATCGGTGTCGTCAGTGACCTCGGCACCGGTGGCTACAATCTCTTGCAAAATTGGATTTCACATCCGACTGAAACCGACGTTGCCGCTGTGAGTTTTATCGGTGTCGGCGCGATCTTCACCGGTTTCCTTTGGTGGCTCCGAACCGTTTTTCCGTTCTGGCCGTTCCATCCTGCTGGCTATCTCGTCGCTGGCGAAAAATCGACGATCGGTCGGTTGTGGTTCTCGATATTTCTGAGTTGGAGCATCAAAACGATACTGCTGAAAGTCGGTGGGATCCGTCTGTATCGCAAAGCGTATCCGCTCTTTCTCGGGTTAATCCTCGGTGAATTCATGATAGGCGGTATATGGGTACTGATTCGGCTTTTTACTGGGTTGCAAATGTATTCGTTTTATAGGTAGTTGTCAATTTCTGTTGACAAGGAGGCATAACCAACATATACTTTTTTGCACACGCGCGGAGATAGTTGTTGGCAGTTAAGAACAAAGGAGATCGAATATGCCGAATCTACAAATGTTTCAAGCCCTTACTGCAGGTGTTGCACTTGTACCCACTTTAATTGGGAATGCTGAAACCGGAGATGCTATTATTGCTCCGGGGGCGGAACTTAAAGAACTCTTCAACGGGGCACATTTCACAGAAGGACCGACCGTCGCGCCAGACGGCACAGTCTATTTCAGCGACATCACCTTCACGTATGAGACAGATATGCAAGCTGGACATATCATGAGATACAACCCTGAGACCGGAGAGACAACCGTTTTCCGTTCTCCGAGTGGGATGTCCAACGGTATGGAATTTGACGCGCACGGTCGGTTGGTCGTTGCGGAAGGTGCGGATTTCGGAGGACGCAGAATTACCCGCACAGATATGGCGACTGGTAAAAGTGAGATTATCGCCGGTCTCTATAACGGAAAACCCTTTAATTCGCCGAATGATCTCGCAATTGATGAACAGGGACGCATCTATTTTACGGATCCACGATATGCTGGAAATGAACCGGTCGAACAACCCATCTTTGGTGTCTATCGCATCGATCCAGACGGTTCTGTTCATCTCGTTGTCACGGATGGCGGCAAACCGAACGGTGTGGCGGTCTCGCCGGATCAAAAGACGCTCTATGTCATCAGTCATGACAACGGCGCGATGGGTAATCTCCCTGATGAGATGGAACCGCGTAAAGGACGGATGACACTCCTCGCCTACGATCTGGCACCGGAAGGCACGGCGACTTTCCGTAAAGTACTCGTGGATTACGCGCCACAGGACGGGCCAGACGGGATGGTCGTTGATGCTGAGGGGAACCTCTGGGTGGCGGTGCGTGATGAGACCCGCCCCGGCGTTCGCGTTTACACACCAGAAGGTGAAGAACTGGCGTACGTCGAAACACCCGATAAACCCACCAATGTCGCATTTGGACACGGCAAAACGAGCAAGACGCTTTACATCACAGCAGAACATTGCCTCTACAGCATCCAAACGATGAAAGCAGGGTATCGCCTACCGCAGAAGTAGTGCTTTAAACATCTGGATGATGATCTCGCCACGGCGTTGCATACTCATAAGCGTGTCCAACACGGCACAGCAAAGCTTCCGTCAGATGTTTTCCGACAAACTGAATGCTTAAGGGTAGCCCATCACTGTTCATGCCGCACGGTACAGATAGCGTCGGCGCGCCGTTGTAGTTGAATGGCACGGTGAACCGCTGGAATTTCGGATGCCGAGGTTCATACGCTCCGTATAATATCTCCGGCGTGATGGCATGCGGTGGCGCAGACATCGATGGACACACCAACACATCAATCTCCGTAAACACCTTTCTGAGGTGTCCTGTGCAGGCAGCTCTCAAGTTGTTCGCCTTCGCATATTCCGCACCTGTTACTTTCGCACCCATATCAAGCCATCCTCGGAACCAGGGACCGTAGGCATCCCGTTGGGATGGGTAGGTTGCGGCGTGCGCTGCGACCGCCTCGGTAGCACACAGCGTGGGCCAGGCGGCGACGTATTCATCTACGTCCGGCAATTCCACTTCAACGATTTCAGCCCCTTGATTGGCAAGGACTCCCACACCCGCACGCACCGCGTCGGCGAGTTCAACATCAATACCGTTTGTCGCATAATTTTCGTCGAACCCGACACGGATACCTTGAAGGTCCTGTCCTATTCCTTCAAGCATATTTGGTACGGGATTCGGTAGAGAAGTCGGATCGTTTGGGTCATATCCGGCGATCGCTTCCAGCATAATCGCCGCATCCGCGACACTCCGCGTCATCGGACCGACGTGGTCCATGGATTCAGCGAGTGCGAGGACACCGTATCGGCTCACTCTTCCCCACGTCGGTTTTATGCCGACAATGCCACACGCTGCCGCGGGGAAGCGGATGGAGCCGCCCGTATCGCTACCGAGCGATCCGAAACACAACCCCGCCGCTGTCGCAACGCCAGAACCGCTTGATGATGAACCTGTCCACCGATCTGGGTTCCACGGATTTTTGGGGATATCGAATTCGGGGTTGTATCCGCCCATTGCGCCTTCGGTCAGGTTCAGCTTACCGAGCAGGATCGCACCCGCTGCTTTGAGTTTTGCGATGACCGTACCATCAAACGTCGGTATATGATCTGCGAGTACTTTCGCCGCACCCATCGTGCGGACATTTTTGGTAAAGCAGAGGTCTTTCACTGCAATTGGGACACCGTGAAGCGGTCCGCGATACGTCCCGGCGTTAATCTCCCGTTCTGCTGCTTGTGCGGCAGCCATTGCCTGTTCTGTCATGACTGTGGCGTAACTTTTCAATCGACTGTCACGTTGTTCGATCCGCTGCAGCATGGCAGACGTAACGTCCACAGGCGATAACTGCTTAGAAGCAATCTCTTCCGCTATTTCAGTAATAGATTTGAAGTGGAGTGGTGTTTCACACATGTTCTTTTTCCTTATTAATTCAAGTCACTGACACGTGGTCGCCCCAAAAGGCTCATCAACCGATCATCGGCATCTTGCAGGACCTCTTCAGGTACAGGCACCCCGTTGCAGAGACTAAACCGCCAATACGCCCAATACGCTGCATACTGCGATTGGATAATATAACGCGTCTTGTTAGACAAGTTCGGCGCGCCGCGGTGCCAACACTGCGGATCCTGTAAGTAGATATCGCCAGCCTTACAGAAAATAGAGACCGGTTTATTGCCTTCAAATTCAGGATTTTCTTGACTGTTCGGATGCCTGCCGGAGTAATGGCTACCGGGAACATATTGCGTCGGTCCCTCCTCAAGTGTATCAATATCACTCAACGCCATCTGAACGGTAAACCACATCACGGGCATCCGCAAACGTGCGTCGTGGCGCGGCATCTCTTCGGTGACGGGGAAATGCACCGAACCGTCCACATGCCACGTGTCGATCGAAAGCCCCGGAAGATTCCGAAGCACATTTTGCCCACAGAACTTGCAATTCTCACCGACGATCGCTTCTGCTAAACTCAGAATCGGTTCACGGAGGAGCATATCCCGGAAGATGGGATCCAGTTCAATGGTGTTCCGCAAAATGAAGGGCAGTGTTTCCCCCGATTCAGCGTGTGCACCCAGTTGGATATATCGGACATCCGCCAACTCTGGATTGGTTCGCTCCATGAGTTCCTGATCCGCAAAAAGTTTGTCCGACTTCTCTCGTAGTGCGGTAACCTCTGATTCTGTCAGCACACCCGGGAGGTAAACGAACCCATCACGGAAAAATTGCTCAGCAATCTCTGCTGTCCTCTCTGGACTCAAACGTTCACCCTTAAGTATTGGACTGTTTGCCATGTTGTTTTCTCCTTCTATATGGAAGTTTATGTCAAAACTCAATCCAGATAATCCATCTCTGGTAGTAAATTCCAACGGTACCGATCCGCGGGTTGTGTGTTCCGTCCCCATCTACCGAGGAGTTGTGTATCCGCCCGCTTCGCCACCATCTGTGCTGCGACCTGCTCAGGGTCCCAGCCATCTAATACCTTCTCTGTCAATCGTTCCAAGATGTCTTTGCACGCCGAATCGTTTGCGCGGTCATGCAATTCGTTTGGGTCTTCCGCCAAGTTGAAAAGCTGCGAAGGCTGTCCGTGATAGTAATTCAGTTTCCACTCGCCCTCGCGGACCATCCGGTGATAACAACCGTCATCGGTACAGTATTCCGAGAAAGCAATATCCTCCCATGCTGTGTCCTCACCGCGAAGCAGTGGCAGCGTACTCCGTCCACGCGAATGTGGGAGTGCGGGTGCATCGAGTGCATCGAGCATCGTCGCATTCAAGTCCAACGCACTGACGACGCGATCGCATCGGACACCCTCCGGTAGCGTGCCACGCCACGACAGAATCGCGGGAACTTTTACCGAATGCTCATAGAAGGTCTGTTTCCACCAGAGTCCGTGTTCGCCGACCTGTTCACCGTGATCCGAACTATAGAGGATGAGCGTGTTCTCGTCCAGCCCGTTCTCTCGGAGCGCGGTCAATATCTGCCCAATCATTATATCCATCCGTGTGACGAGTGCCCAATACGCCGTGCGGGCGCGGAGAATTTCAGCGTCAGAGACTTCAACAATGCCACACTTCTCACGCCACGACTGGAAGTGTGGATGTAACGCCTCAGAAAAAGGCTCAGGGTTCTCAGGCATCGTCATCTGTCCGTCATAGCGTTGATAATCCTCCTGACGTGCGACGAAAGGTTGATGTGGCAACATGAACCCGACGGAGATCGAGAACGGTGTATCCAAAAGCCCTGCCCGTTTCTGAACACCGAGCCGATTGAGATAATCGACGGTTGCCACCGTCACGTCTTCATCGTGAACCTGATACGCGCTCTGTCCGGCACCGGATTTTTCGAGACTCACACGCGCGGGTCCCGCAGTTCCAGAAAGTTCGCCGTGGTCAACGCCACGTCCGCCATGATAGTTCGGACCGTGGTCACCGACGAGACGTTCAGCATACCCGTGCAGCTGATCCGGTCCCAGCGCATGCATCCGCCCGATCAGTACAGGTTGATACCCGGCTGCTCCCATGGCGTGCGCGAACGTCGGTACCCCAGAATCGAGGATATGGCTGTTCGTCCACACGGCGTTCTCGTGCGGATAGCGACCGCTCAACATCGACATCCGGGACGGTACACAGATCGGAGATGGGCAATAGACGTTTTCAAATACTACACCTTCAGCAGCGAGACTGTCAAGATGCGGTGTCTGTACCAACGGATCGCCGTAGCAACCGGTCACATAAGGATCGTGCTGGTCGGAGTGGATATATAAAAGATTAGGGCATGACATTGAGATGGAAACTCCTTCATGGGATTTCGTAAGTTTCGGCACAATTATATCCGCATAGATGTTTTTGTCAACAAATATCCCCTTGACAAAAAAACGGAATTCATTAAAATTTGAGGCGTACGAAATTGTTAACCTGAAATGCCCAATAGACGAAAGGAAAACTCATGACACAAACACCACCAGAATCCGCTGTTATTCTCTTTGACGGCACAGACCTGAGCAACTGGACGAACCTAAACGGTGATGAACCGGGTTGGAAAGTCGAAGACGACGCTATGCTCGTTGTCCCACGCACTGGCGATGTCATCTCTAAGGAGACGTTCACCGATCATTTTGTGCATATCGAATTCAGATGCCCCGATATGCCTGAAGCCTCCGGACAGGCGAAAGGCAACAGTGGTGTCTTCCTGCAAGGTAGATACGAAGTTCAGGTGCTGGACTCCTACGGCATCGAAGTCCCCGGAAAAGGCGACTGCGGGGCAATCTACAATCAATTCGCACCGCTCGTCAACGCTTGCAAACCGCCCCTCGAATGGCAGACCTACGATATTACCTTCCGCGCACCCCGTTTCAACGACAACGGCGAAGTGACAGAGGGTCCCCGTATAACCGTCATTCAGAACGGTTTGGTCATCATCAACAACGCACAATTAGCAGGCGTAACAGGTGGGAGCATGGGATCGGCTGCCGAGCCGGGACCCCTCCGCCTACAGGATCACGGCAACGACGTTAGGTACCGGAACGTCTGGGTAGTGCCACTGCCACTTGAAGGTTCGGATCAGTATTAGAGTCGTTAAAGTTATAAGTTATAAGTTATAAGTTTTTAGTTAAGACGCTTATGATTGTTCAATATCTCTTGATAACCGTTGGGACTTCAATTAGGTAACGACGTTTACAAAGAGATGACCCAGCATCAGAAAACAGACTTATAACTTATAACTAACAACTTATAACTATTCTTCTGACAACCAATAGAGAGGAATTTTATGGAAACCAATCAAGACCTACCCACAATTCCGAGAAGACGCTTAGGCAGAACAGAGCTGAGCATCCCTGTCGTCCCGTTCGGCACGCAGGGGTTCGGCAATAACTTCGGCTTCGTTTCCGATGAGGACGCGATCACACTGATTAAACACGCAATTTCCATCGGTGTGAACCATTTCGATTGCGCACGCTGTTATGGGGATTCCCTGCGGAAACTCGGATTAGCGATGAAGGAGATTCCGCGCGAGGATGTCATCATCACTGGGAGACTCTGTTGCCATTCCGCTGCGAAATGGGGCGGCTACGGAGAAGGCAGACCCGACTATTCCGCCGAACGCGCCATCGCTGACCTCGAAGACCAGCTCCAAATTCTCAACGTAGACTACTTTGACGGTATGCTCATCCACGATCCCGGTGAAATCGACCCGACCCTCGAAAAGGGAGGGACGCTTGACGGCTTGCTTCAGTGCAAAGCCCGCGGACTCGTGAACTACGTTGGATACGGGATGCGTCAGCACGATTTCCATCTCAAGGCGATGGCAACCGGCGATGTCGATCTCATCTTGTGCTTCAACGACTACAACCTCATCCGCCAGACCGCCGCTGACGAGGTGCTACCCGCCGCCGCTGAAGCCGACATCGGTGTGATGAACGGTTGGTCGATCCTACGCGGTATCCTCACCGGTGTTGACCTTGATGCAGAAATTGAACGTGGACGCTGGAAAAAAGAGGGTGATGTTGCAGCATCATACCCAATTTGGGAGTGGTGTGTTGAGGAAGGCATAAGTTTGCTTCAACTCGCAATCCAGTTTTGTCTGAAAGAAGATCGGATTCAAGGCAACAACATTGGAAGTCTCAACGTTGAGCAACTCGAAGCAAACGTCCGAGCCGCCAGCACCCCGTTGCCTGATGAAGTCTGGGAAAAATACGAAGTACGCTTCGGATCGAATTAGTTATCAGAGAAATGGTTATAAGTTATAAGTTATAAGTTATAAGTTAAGAAGGTTCTTGGAACAGTTCCGTTCTCCGTGCAGATTGCCACAGCAAACTTCTTTAACTGTTAACTAAAAGGTTTTTCGCAGAAAAACCGAACCTATAACTTATAACTACTGATAACTATAATTCATTCAAAAACTTATGCGTCGCACGCGGGAGCGGATAATCCGGTAGTGCCGCGACCGTAACCCATTTCGCGTCTCTCGGTCCATTCAACACGACCTCACCAGATGCATAATCACATTGAAACACATCCACAACAATCTTGAAATGTGTGTAAGCGTGTCGAACGCGCGTTAGATACCGCACGTTTGTGACGCTGAGATTGACGACTTCAGCGATATTACGGACACACGCATTTTCTGCCGTTTCACCTTCCGCTATCTCACCATTTGGAAACTCCCAGAGACCACCGAGTAACCCGTCGAGCTGCCGTTGCGTCAGCAGCACCTCACCTGCCTCGTTATAGATAACCCCGACAGTGAGATGGTGCTCTGGTGTAGGTTTCGTCTCACGTCGCTTCGGAAATTCGGCTTGACGCGTCGCGTCGAACGCTTCACAAAATGCGTTCACAGGACAGACGAGACACGCTGGTGATTGTGGACGACAGATCACTGCCCCTAATTCCATCACCGCCTGATTGAAAATTCCGGGTTCGTTTGCGTCCAGAAGTGCGTCCGCTTTCTGTTGAAACAACTTCGCCGACTTCGCGTCGTTAATCGGTGCCTCCATCAGGAACAGGCGTGCCAACACACGCTTGATGTTCCCATCGACTGTAGCGTAAGGCGCGTTAAAAGCGATGCTCTGCACCGCCGCTGCACTGTAATCCCCGACACCCGGTAACTTCCGAAAGGTCGTATAGTCTGTTGGAATCTCTCCATTCAATTCGTTGACAATGATCTGTGCCGCTTTGTGGAGGTTCCGCGCCCGTGCATAATACCCCAATCCTTCCCAAACCTTCAGCACATCTTGTAAGGGGGCAACTGCCAAATCTGTGACACTCGGAAACCGATCAATGAATTTCTCATAATAATCCACAACCTTCTTGACCTGTGTTTGCTGGAGCATCACCTCAGACACCCAGACACAATAGGGATCATCTGTCCGTCGCCACGGCAGATCGCGTTGGTAACGTCTGAACCAGTCCAACAACGCTTCACGAAAATCTTGGTAGTGTTTACTTAATTGTTTTTTGTGCATATTCATCAGAAATTTTTGTTCGTAGTCGTGCGATTCATCGCACGTTGCACAGCACAAACCACCAAACTTAAAGATCCACTGCAATCCGAAAGCCGACGCTGTGGACCCGTTGCGTCGGTTCATAAGCCGCGCGGTTCGCGCAGCGTCCAGCGAATTCACCCCGCGCGATCCACGAACCGCCACGAATCACCCGCCGTCGACCTATACTTGCACCTAACGGGTTTTCCGCAGGCGAGTGTTTATAAGTTTCGCTATGGAACCAGTCGCTACACCAATCGTAGGCGTTACCTGCCATATCGTAGCACCCGTAAGGACTCGCACCCGATGGATAACTCCCGACTGGCATCAATCGACCGTTTTTCGATTCCGAGGTGTTCGCACGACTCGCGTCCCATATATTTCCCCAAGGGTACTCGCGAGCATCCGTGCCACGCGCCGCCTTCTCCCACTCCGCCTCCGTCGGCAAACGGTATTCTATCTCTTCAGTGCCGCGGTTCTCAATCCCGTTGAGCCACATCATGAAATTCGTCACATCGTACCAACTCACACCGACGACCGGATAATCGGGGGCTTTGAAACGGTCATCACTCCAGAACGGCGGTGATAGATGACCGGTATCCTCCAGGAACCGAGCGTACTGTGTGTTCGTGACTTGATACGCACCGATGGCGTAAGCATCAAGCGTTACACTGCGTTGTGGTTCTTCTGGGTCCGTCTTCCGCAATCCAGTCGGGATCGTCCCCATCGTAAACGCACCGGTTCGGATATGGATTAACGGGTAATCGAATACTGTAATGTGCATGGTAGATGTTTAAGTCCTCTAAACGAAAAATAGCGTGGCACTTACATTTTAGTATAACACACCACCAACCGTATTGCAATCTTGTCGGTAGAATCCTCAACAAAATTTCGCTTGACAAAGATATACCGTATCTATTAAAATTAATTGTAACGTCATACTTCAAGTTGCTTGTTCGTTGTGTTGAGAAGTGCCAAAGTACAAAGGGGACTGAATGCTATATAAAGGGTTACAATTAGATCGTTTTCAGGAGGAAGCCATCGCGGCAATTAACCAGGGGGCCTCTGTTATTGTCACTGCTCCGACAGGTGCGGGTAAAACGGTTATTGCAGAATATGCTGTCGAAAAGTGTCTTGAGGAAAACCGTCGTGTTATCTATACCGCGCCGATCAAAGCCCTGAGTAACCAGAAATATCGAGACTTTTTTACGGAATACGGTGACAAGATCGGTATTGTCACAGGCGATGTTGTTCTGAACCCGCATGCCCAGGTGCTATTGATGACGACCGAAATTTTCCGGAATACCATCTTCGACGACATCGAACGGCTTCAGGATGTCTCTTACGTCATCTTTGACGAAATCCACTATATCAACGATATCGAGCGTGGCACTGTCTGGGAAGAGAGCCTCATCTTCGCGCCCCAACATATCAAATTCGTCTGTTTGAGTGCCACGATCCCGAACATCAACCCCTTCGCAGATTGGATGCAAAGCGTCCGAGATGTTGAGATTAAAGTCGTTGAGGAGTTAAAGCGTCCTGTCCCCTTAGAACATCATCTCTATTTTAAAGATTACGGTGTTGGTACGACAAAACATATCCGTGCGCTTCGGAACAGAGCACAACAGGACGCACGTAAACGGAGATATGACCAGCGAAAGAATAGACGCGTAAAAGCGCTTCCGTCCGATTTTGTCGAGACGAGGCTTATTCCACATCTCCAACTTGAGAAACGGCTCCCGTGCTTATATTTCTGTTTTAGTCGAAAAGGGTGTGAGGGGAACGCTTCAGCGTTGGCGTTCGGTGCCCAGTTACAATTGCTCACGGAAACGCAGCGTACAGAGATTTTGAAACAGTTCGATGAACTCTGTGTTTTATTTGACATCGTTGAGGAGAAGCATATCGCGAAATTTCGTAAACTCCTCAGCCGCGGGATCGCCTACCACCACGCAGGTATGCTACCGACCCTCAAAGAGGTCGTAGAGAGATTGTTCACCTCTGGGTTAATTCAACTCCTCTTTACGACTGAGACCTTCGCGGTCGGTATTAATATGCCGGCTTGTACGGTTGTTTTTGATAGCCTCGAAAAATACGATGGTATCGGGTTCCGCTACCTCAAAGCGCGTGAGTATCACCAAATGGCGGGACGCGCCGGCAGGCGCGGAATTGACACCATCGGGTACGTCTATTCCCAAATTATACCGGCGTATGCTGATGAACGCGAAATTAAATCTGTGGTGACAGATAAAGTAGAAGCCATAGAGAGCCAATTTAATCTCTCCTATTCCAGTATCCTCAACCTATATAACAAATACGGAGACGATATTTACGATGTCTACACCATGAGTCTCAGTAACCATCAAAATAGGACGCGGGTCGCTAACCTCAATAACCAAATTGAAGTGAAAACGGAGAACCTTCGGACACTTCCTAAACCTGAATGTATCCACGACGGTATTGACGCGACCCAACAGATCCAGAAACATTATCGAGATGAGCGGAATCGAGAAAAAAGGATTCAGTCCCTCCATGTAGAGATAGCACAGGTCAAATCGCGAACGCGGAAGAAGAAGCAGCAAAGAGAACGCGTTAAAAGATTGAATGCTATTCAGAAAAAGATTATAGTTGTTCAAAGGGAAGCCGAGCAGAGCCTTTGTGAGGGATGTCAGCACTTGCAAACATGCACAAACCGATCTAAAACCATCCGCAGAGTAGAAACGCAACTTCAAAAACTTAAAAAGCGATCCACATTTATTGAAAACGATCCGAGACAGCAAATCTCCGCGCGCCTTAAGGTACTTGAAGAATTGGGGTACACTGCGGGGCAGACCCTGCTTCCGCGCGGGAGCACCGCTGCACATATCTACGGGTATGAAATCCAACTGACCCAACTGCTATTTAAGGGTGTCTTTGAAAGACTGACGGAAGATGAAATTAACTGCCTCATGGTAGCGATCATTTCAGAACCGCGTAAGGATGGCTACTTTAAACGCCTTGAGGATGAGAATTTGTTAGAAATATTTTATGGTGTCAGTTCCGAAATTTCAGACATCCAGAATTTAGAACTTAAGCATGGGGTGACAGAAATTACACCTATGTTGGAACTCCGGCTTTGTACGGCGATGCTGGCGTGGAGCCAAGGTTGCGAGTTTGAGAATCTCGAAAAATATGCGCGTTTAGATGCCGGCGACTTCGTCCGAAATTTCCGACTCGTCATCGATCAACTCCGTCAAATCCGTCGTGCGATGGTTGGACATACAGCACTTGTTGATAAACTCAACCGCTGCATCGATAAAATTAACAGAGATGTGGTGGATGCCGAGCGGCAGCTACGCATCGGACAAGAGAACCTCGCCGAAACCGAATCAGGGAACGGAGACGAGATCGAGGATCCGACATCACCGCAGAATCCGAGTGATGCTGAAGCGGAGGACGCGGTTCCGATTGCTCCATAAAATAACATTTCAGATAGCAGAACGCGAAAAAATGCTTGTAATGCAAAACAATATATATTACAATGATGGCTAAATAGATGTTGATGCCAGATATACATAGGACTTACGCATATCGCTCTTTTGTACCACAATCTGTTAGATTGTGACGCAAAAACGCTGTGTTTTCAGAAGAATCTCATCTAACAGAGCCACCTATAGCCAAAAGTGCGTAAGTCCTGATACAGACAAACAGGCACTCGGTCCCTAAAAGGCCCGACATCCTGAGAACAACTAAAGGAGAAAAAATCGAATGGCGAATCAAGATTTCAGTTTGTCCGGTGCAGTTAAGGTGCGTCCGGCTCAACAGAAAGATGCAGCCCCTTTACATCAATTTTGTTTCCCCGAAAGAGACGCGAAAGAGATCGCTGATGAATTAAAAGCGGATTTGGCGAAAGACAGCCAGACGCATCGGCTCGTCGCGGAGGTCAGCGGCTACCCGATCGGGCAAATTTTCGTGAAAGAAGATGCCAATGATCCTGAAATCTCAACGGTTGGCGACCTTGTTGTGTCCGGTCCCTTCCGTCAGTTAGGTGTGGCTGACCACCTCATGGCGGCTGCCGAGACTACAGCGGCGGAAAACGGCGCGGAAACACTCGAAATCGAACTCCCCGCATCGGAAAAGAGCGTCATAAAGAGATATAAGGACTGGGGATTCTCTGAGAAACCGCTCGTTGTCCTTCAGAAAACGCTCGGAGCAGCACCCGAAGCAGATGAAGAAGCAGACGCTGAGGAGACACAGGAGGAACAACCTGTCGAGACCGGCAGTGAACAGCAGACACTTCTTGAAGATTAAGCACGGAACACCACCGAATCGGCTCCGCTTATGGCGTATTGCTGATCGTGTAGGAGATGGACTATGAAGAGAGTTTCGATCGCCTTTACACTTGTTTTGTTTGTGCTTGGATGCGGTACACAGAATGAAAATCTCGCTAAGGGCAAAGAGTTGATCAAATCGGATAAACGCCGTAAAGAGGAACGCGCTGTCCGAGAATTTAAACTCGCGCTTGACCAGAAAACCGATAACGCTGAAGCGCATTATCTGCTCGGACTTTACAATTCCCAGGAATTTTATGAACCGAATACGATGGATTGGGAAGCGGCATCTGTTACCGAGCGCGGAAAACACATGTTCCTCGCGTATCAAGCAGAAGAACGGAAATATCTCGAAAGGCTCGTTTTTGAGACGCTTCGCGATGACGACTTAGATATACAGAACGCAGCACTTGATGCACTTGAACGGGTCTATAACCAAGGTGACCGAAAACAACTTCTGAGTCAACTTCAGAAGGCGATTAAATCGAGTGATAATCGAGATAGACACAATGCGCATTGGGTGCTCGGACACCTCGGCAAGGACGACCCGAACACGATTGTACCCATTTTGGTGAAACTTCTGGAGCATAGACGGACAGAAACTCGATTGAATGCCGTCAAAGCGCTCGGTGAAGCCGGAAGTGAAGCGGCGATTCCGGCACTCGCAACACTCATCGAATCAGGTGCTGCGAGGTCCAAACGCGACCGAGAAGAACCGGAAGTCCGCCAACTCGCTGTAGAGGCGCTCGGAAAAATCGGCGGCAACGCCGTACCGGAATTAGTCAAAATTGTCGAAAATAAAGGGTCCTCGCTCCGCGTTGACGCGATCCGCACGTTGGCAGTACTCGGCGATGCAAAGGTTGTTGAACCGCTCTTAGATGCTTTACAAGAACAGAGCAATCGAGATGTCGTCGTTCCACTTAATTGAGGCGTGAGCCAGACGCCTACGCTTCTCAGCACACCTCGCAATCGGTAATCTTAAAGACTATTTAAACCAAAGGGAACCTCTATATGCTTCAGAAAATACATAGGTTCGACAAACGCCAATGTATGGTGCTTATATTACCCGTTTTGGCATTGATTGTTGTCGCCATCGGTTGTGACAATCAACACTACGATGAACGCATGCAAATGCGGGTACAGAAATTGGACAGCGACCTCATGAACCGTTGGTCTACGAGTGGTGTCGTTGTTACAGAGATCACGCCGAACGGGCCCGCGGCTAAGGCGCAACTCGAAACCGGTGAACTCATCTCTTATGTTATCGCCGAATATCCTATCAAAACAGCTGGCGACTTTAACGACGCAATGAAAAAGGGTTTGGAAGAGGATAATAACTTAGTGCTTTATCTCCAAGACAAACCGCCGCTCCGAATCGCACTCCGTAGACAAGGCGATAATGTCGGATTCAGCGTTGAAGGCAGCGGCACCGTACGGGTCAAAGCGGTCGTACCTGGCACGCCTGCCGCGAACTCTAATATTCAGGTCGGCGACATTGTTGAGAAGATTGTCGATGAACGCAAAATCTATAGCCTTGATGATTATAAGAAGACCCTCGCGAAGCTCTCCAAACATCAGATTACTTTCCGGACGACTGAACTGATAGGTGTCAAAATTGCCGCTGTAAGCGCGCTCGGCGATTTGGGAGATGTCCGAGCGATTGAACCGTTGATCGATATCTTCGAGAATAGCACAGAACTCTCACTCCGAAAAGCGTCAATCAGCAGTCTGCAACGTCTCGTCGAATTGAGCGTCCTAAACGATCTCTTCCAACAATTTCAGCGCGCAAATGTAAATCAACTGCCAGCGGATAGCCTGCAACCACAGCACCTCGAAGCCGCTGCGATCTTGGAACTTCTTACGGTAGACCGAGCGGAGAACACGGCGACCCTTGCGGCACCTTTCGGAACGCAATTCAGGCAGAGGTCTGAGGCACTCTACGAAAAAATTAACGAAGGGCAACTTGCAGAACTCGTACAGGAATATATCCAAATTACGGTGGAACCGGAACAGGAAATTCGGCGCGCCTGCCTCACAATACTCGGGGTCCTTAAACCGGTTTCGGCGATCGAGGCACTTGTCGCTGTTCTCGATAATCCAGCAGAAATTCCGGGGATCCGCTTCCAAGCAGGATTGACACTCAGTCAGATTGGTGAACCCGCGGTTGACGCACTCATCGCCGCTTTTGAAAGTGGAGATACCGGCACGAAGGATATTGCCGCTTCTGCACTCGGCGGCATCGGCGGCACGAAAGCACGCGACCGTCTTATTCTGGCACTTGAGAACACCACTGAACCTGCAATTCAACTTACACTTGTGGATGCCATCGCTAAGATCGGGGACACACCTTCGATGCAAGCCCTCGAACGCCAACGCGCACAGTACCAAGCAGATGACGACAGCGGGATTCGTATCTTCTTGGACGAGGTGTTCAAAAATTTAGAACACAAGTCGATGTAATCAATCGGAAAAACTCGCACAACGGATTGTGGACTGTTGATGAAAATCGGACTCGTTTCAGACTTGCACACAGACGTTACGCCGTCGAATAAAGCACTCGTTCCACACCTTATTGAGACGGTGAAAGCGGCAGAACTTGACGTTTTTGTACTTGCTGGCGATCTCGCACGACATCTCGTACAACTTTCTGAAACGCTTAACGCCTTTCATCTCGCTGATTTAGCCTGTGAAAAATTGTTCGTCCCAGGCAACCACGACATCTGGGCAACTGAGACAACCGATGTCACAAGCGAACAGAAGTGTGAAATCATCTCAAAACTCTGTCGTGAATGCGGATTTTATCCGTTGATGGATGCGCCGTTCCTGAAGGAGCGGATCGGTTTCTGTGGGACTATTGGTTGGTACGATTATAGTTTTGCACCGGACGGCTACGATTTCTCTGATACCCAGTATGCTGAAAAGACGCTGATGGGAGCCGTCTGGAACGATAAACGGTACGCCAAATGGTCGGATACCGATGCTGCTGTTGCTCGACGTTTTGAGGCGGCCCTGGAGACACAAATCGCCACCGTCCGAGACGATGTGTCCCGTATCATTGTCGTTATGCACCACGTTCCGTTCCGTGAGTGTATCCGCTACCGTGGTGAATTGCCGTGGGATTACTTTCGGGCGTTCATGGGAAGTACACGTCTCGGTGAATGCTGTTTAAAAGAACGACTTGTTACACACGTCCTCTTCGGGCATACGCACCGAGCCGTTGATATGCAAATTCGCAACATCCGTGCAATTTGCGCGCCTATCGGCTATCTACGTGAAGAACCGAAAAATGGGTTGCAGGCTTATGCCAAACAATGTCTAACCTGTTTTGAGGTCCTTTGATAAAGGAAAATATTATGGAGATAACTTTAACGAATAGTAACGATGCCGGTGCCCACGATTTTCCGTGGGGTGCTATTAAATGGCTTTGTAATGATCAAATTGACCCAGATGCCGAGATGACTTTCGGGGTCGTCTACATCAACGCTGGCGAAGGGAATCCGACGCATTATCACCCGAATTGTGAAGAACTCATCTATGTCCTTTCAGGTGAGTGCGACCACAAACTCGGTGATGAAGTCATCCCCCTGAAACCGGGAATGATGCTGCGTATTCCGCGGAACGTCAAACACAACGCTGTCAACACCGGTTGGCAACCTGTAACGATGATTATCTGTTATTCAGATGCTAACCGAAAAACCGTCTTTGAAGAGTAGGAAACGATTGTAGGGATGCCAAGTCCCATGCCTTATTTTGTTGTTCGGGAAAGGGAAAGAGGAGGTAAATGGCGAAAAAAGAAACACGCAGGATCAGAACGCTAGGTGGATTTATGAAATGGGCAGAGCAATTTGAACTCGGACAGTATTTATTTCGGGGGGTCTCAAATGATATCTATAAAATAAAATCATCTACCTCCTTTACATGAGCCAAGATCTTTATTAATTCCAACTATCAAAATTAAAAAGAAAAAGATAGAATCTACTTTCAAAAAAGGAACACCAAGATGAATTTGAAAAAGAGAGCCGAATCTCTTCCAAAAGCCCTGCGGCGGCAAATCATCATGGAGTATCGGGAAATCGATTTACATAAGTTCTTGAAAGAACTGTTCCAGATTATGGAACCTGATTACACTGTCGAAATCACCCATGGCACGCGTGAATTCGGTAAGGATCTTGTTATGATTAAAAACAGAGGACTTGTCACACACGTCATTGGTGTTGTGGTTAAGCGCGGTGCTATCAACGGTAAGACCCTCGGTGATGTTGATGACTTAAAATCGCGCGCGCATTCAGTCCTCTCAAGTACTGCTGAAAAGAGGATCGAAGAAATTCGGAGCCAGATTGACCAAGCTTTCGCGCATCCCGCTGAAATGAAATCAATTCTTGCGGATCTACCGATCTCCACGGTTTACGTTGTAATCGCCGGTGAATTTAGCAATAATGCCCGAAGAAGGCTCATAAGTGAACTCAAATCGGAGGTTGAGGTTCTTGATATCAATTGGCTCATTGACAATTTTACCGAGTTTTACCCAGAGATTTTCTTTGAAGGGAGAGTTATTAGTTTCCTCGAAAAGAAAACCAGCGAACTTGAGGAAAATCACAAGCGGGACGAGTCTGGTAAGAATTTATCTGAATTCTTTGTGGATCCCTTGATTAGACCGCTTAGCTCCCCACTTGACTTTGACGAAGAAAGTATAAGAACGGTTTTGAAAAAAAGAAAATTTTCTTTTTTGCATCTACGAGAGATTTCTGCCAAGCATCGGAAAAAACTGATTTTATTGGGTGATCCAGGGACAGGTAAAACTGGGGCTGTGGCGAAATTAGCAATTGATATGTATCAAGATGCCTGCAAACAGTTGTTGAAAAGACCGGGGAAATCTAATGAAAAAATATCCGTACCAGTCCTTGTTGCCGCAAGGCAGTTCCGAGAATTAGAATCAATCGAAAGTTTTTTGTCAGCATACTTTGAGTCTGAAGAAACTCAAAGTCGTTTTAAAGTAGCCATGCTCGTCGTTGATGGATTAGATGAAATTGAATCTCCGAACCGACGTGCTGTTATTGATAAATTGGATGAATTTTCGGAAGCGATAGGGTGTTCTTATATCCTCACCAGCCGGAAAATTGATGTACTCAACACATTGCCTGAGAAATATGAGAAATATGAGTTACTCCCCTTTGAATTCAATCAAGCCTTAAAAATGGTCTCAAAATTGGCAAGCACCCCTAACGTTTTGGAGGTTATGAGAGAGAGCCTTGAAAAAATACAAGCTCAGATTCTCTTAGTACCACTTTCTTTAATGTTGCTTGTTGAGTTAGTTGAGGAACATAAGGAGATTCCTGCCTCACTCACAGAACTCTATGATCGGTTTTTCGACATGGTACTAGGCAGAGAGGATAGGGAGAGAGGAATTGAGATTTTGTTTGACTACCGCATCAAGAAAAAATTTCTCGGGACCCTTGCTTACGATGAATTTCGGGACAAAAACAGACTAGCGATGCCACGTGAGGAATTTGAACACTTCTTAGACACTTATGCGGAACAATATGGATGGAGCTCTGAAAAACTTAGAGGTTTTGTACGAGAAATAGAGAGAGCTGGCATCTTGAATGGGCAGACGGAAGTGATTTTTAAACACAAGTCTTTCTTGGACTACTTTGCTGCCTTTTACATTCATGAAAATTGGGGATATACTGACAAGTTAAATGACAACCTAATTGTGGACACGTATTTTGATGACATCTGGAGCGAGGTTACATTCTTTTATATCGGTCTACGGCAAGAAATAAGTCAAGTGCTATTGGAAAAGATTTACTCACATGCTGACAAAGAATTAACAGCAGACCTTGGTAAACTCCTTGGTGGACGGTTGTTGCAAGCAGCGTGGCACTCTCCTCCACAACGACATATCTACGGCATTGAAAATGCGATTCGCTACGCCCCCTGCGTTCGTAAAAAATTCAAAACATTTATTGCTTCTGCAGATGCGGATATACCAGAAATCATTTATGATTTCATAGTCTTCACGCTGACTGATATGTCTTTTAACAGTGCTTTTTTGCAGGAACATATAAAAGGTGTCCTCGGGCAATTAATAGATGCTAAATCGCAAGAGGATATGTATATGGGGGTTGCGCTGTTCTGGTCTATACGCCGTTTTCTAGATCCTGACGAGGTGAAGATGAAGATAGATCGCATTCTTGACAAGCTAGAAGTTTTACCAGAAAAAGAACAAGCCCGGATGTTGCTTTTGATGACCTTAATAGAGGAAGATAAAAAGACACGGAAACTTATCAGGCGACAACTAGGTAGATTGAAAAAAAGGTCCCCAGAAGTTTTTAAAGCGTTGTTACCTACTAAACGAAAAGGGTTCCGATAGAGATTACAGATATGCAAAAACCCAAATCCAATATCCCAAAATCCCGCTGCAGTGTCAAAGTCTGCGGCATCACCTCTAACCATGACGCGCAACTTGCTGCTGACGCAGGTGCAGACTACATCGGTGTACTGGTCGATGTCGCTGTGTCCGAACGGACGCGTTCTGTTATCGAAGCCGCCAAAATTGCGAAGTCGAGTCCAATCCCGCCAGTCCTTCTCCTCTACAACCGAACAACATCCGATATCCAAGAGATCGTATCACAGGTTCAACCTTATGCAGTGCAGCTCCTCGGACAGGAACCGCCGCAACAGGTTGAAGCACTTAAACGCACCGTCGCGTGTCAACTCTGGAAGTCGGTCTATCTACCGGCAGGTAGACCGGAGAATGTCGATAAGTCCGCTGTCCGAGCAGAGATGAGAGCCTATCGGGATGCCGGTGCGGATTTCTTGCTGTTCGATAGCGTCGATATGAGTCTTGAGAAGCCAAGATACGGCGGCACTGGTAAAACCTGCGACTGGAATATCGCCGCTGAACTCATTGCGGAAAGTCCGTTACCGGTATTCTTTGCCGGTGGCATCCGTCCAGAGAACGTCAAAGCCGCGATTGAGACAATCCGTCCACACGGTATTGACCTTTGCTCCGGTGTTGAAGCCTCTAAAGGTGTCAAAGACCCACAAAAAGTGGTTCAACTGATGGAACAGGTCGAGCAAGTTAACGAAAACGTGAGTTCGATAAAAGATTCCTAAGGTTTGGACAATTTGAATACTTTTCAATTGAATGGCACTGTCGGTTATTTGAAAAAAATTGACAAATGAGATCAAAAGGTTGATTAACTGCAACTAAAAATCTGTAGAAATGTGTGTTTTTCTGTTGATTTAATATAATCTTTTGTGCTATAATACCTATATGAAATATTATAGTGCGAAAGAAGCTGCGAAGATTTTAGATGACACTCCCCATCATCTTCGTGAACTTGAGAAACAGGGGAAGATCGCTTGTATCCGGACAGCAGGCGGACATAGGAGATACGATGTCGAGTCGTTCATCAAAACAAAATCCGAATCAGACGCTTTTATTACCGTATGTTACTGCCGAGTCTCCTCGGCAAAACAAAAGGACGCCCTCGAAAGACAGGTCAACCTCATGCGAAGCCTCTATCCCGATGCTGAAGTTATCCGCGATATTGGAAGCGGACTCAACGAAAAAAGACGCGGCTATCGGTCCCTACTGGACAGACTTCTCGCGGGTGATAAGCTCCAACTTGTTATTGCCCATCGGGATCGCCTCTGTCGGTTCGGCATTGGAACGATACAATACTTGGTGGAACAAAACGGTGGCGAACTCGTGGTTCTCGACAAGTCTGTTCACAGTCCCAGCGAAGAGCTCACCGCTGATTTGCTCTCAATCCTCGATGTCTTCAGTTGCCGAATGCCCAGACTCCGCAGATACCATGACGCTATCTCGGAAGATACCACTCTTACTGACGCGTGAGCAGAAAAAGACACTTCGTTTCTGGGCTGCGGGTAAGAGAGCAGCGTATAACGCGGCACTGAAGTTTTTCCAACGCCATAAAGGGAAAATGCCGTATTGGACAGGTGTTAAGTCGAAAATCATCCGACAGCTGCCGAATTGCTACAAAGATGTGCCTTACCAGATAAAAGGCGATGCCGTCCGTGAAGCGTGGCAAGCCGTCAAGAATGCGAAGATTAAAGGCAAACAGACCGGTGAATATCAAGACCTTCGCTTTCAGAGCCGTCGGATGCCGACCCAGTCGCTTTTTATACCTTCTTCGGCTATTCACGAAAACGGCATATATCCCCGCATTCTTGGCAACCTTGAATATGCCGAAGAACTTCCAGCGAACTTCTATAAGAAGCGTGAAAAAGGTGAACCGAAACCCATAGATGAGATTCGAGACTCACGCTTGCTTTCTGAAGACGGCAATTGGTATTTATGCGTCACATATAAAGAACCGAAAGACATGCCAAAAACGGGGGCAATGCGGGTTGTCGCATTAGATCCGGGTGTGCGTGATTTTCTGACTTATTTTTCAGAGACCGGTTTCGGTTGGAAACCCGGCACTCAAGCGATCAACCGTATCCAGCGTCTCTGTGTTCACCTTGACCGTTTGCTTTCTCGTATTGCGACCTGCGCCGTCAGACGAAAAAAGCGAACGATGCGCCGTGCTGCGAATCAGATCCGCAAGCGTATAAGATGTCTCGTCAAGGAACTCCACAGCAAACTGGTGCATTTTCTCGTCTCAAACTTCGATGTGATTCTTCTTCCAACTTTCA
>JAJDXV010000063.1 GCA_022823085.1 Candidatus Poribacteria bacterium | reverse complement strand
AAAGTCTGATAACATGTCTTCTAAGCAGGAAAGAGGGGTCATTAGATATGTCCTTTCAAGGTTTATGATTTATTATGAAAGGATACCCTTTTTTCTGCTTATTGTCATCTTAATTCTTAAAATTGTCCAAACTATAGTAAGATATAGGCAATCTTATAGTGGTTTCTTCCAATCCAACGAAACCGAAATGTGAGAATGGTATTCCATCGAAAGTTGCTAACGTGAGGTCCCGCCTCATAGTGAACGTATCGGAGGTGAACATGTCACAGAACGATGTTGCGTTAATGGCGCACCTCATGCGCCGCGCAGGGTTTGGAACAACCCGCACCGAATTGGAAGCCTACGTCGAAAAAGGCTACGAGAACGTTGTTGACGACCTCGTCCATCCTGAACGCGGTACCCCCATTGATGAAGACATTTTAGAACGCTACTTCGGTAGTGAAGGTGGTTATGTCGGGATTTGGATCTATCGGATGCTGAACAGCAGATGTCCGCTTCAAGAGAAGATGGCACTCTTCTGGCATCATGTCTTTGCGACGGGGTTAGGCAAGAACCAGCACATCCTTGCATCCACGAACCAGATTGATATGTTTCGACGCGTCGGTATGGGGAAGATGCGAGACATTCTGCTCGAACTCTCCAAAGACCCAGCGATGATCTTCTGGCTCGACAACAACGAAAATCGCAAAGGTGAACCGAACGAGAATTATGGTAGAGAACTCCTTGAACTCTTTTCACTGGGTGTCGGCAACTACACGGAAGATGACATCAAGAACTGCGCCCTCGCCTTTACAGGCTGGACATTTGGGCAACCGATTCCGTTATACCCGCACGGGTACTATGCGCCGCCTTTCCTGTTCGTTGAAGAGGAACATGATGACAGAGAGAAAACCTTCTTAGGGCATACCGGAAACTTCAACGGCGATGACATCATCAACATTATTGTTGAGCAACCCGCTTGCGCGAGATTTATCTCCAGACACCTCTACAACTTCTTTGTCGCAGATGAACCGCAAGTGCCATCCTGGAATGTAACACCGCCGCAGGACCCAGACGCAATTGAAACACTTGCAGACGCGTTTATGGCATCCGATGGCCATATATCCCACGTTCTCGGTGTCCTCTTCAATGCCGATTTCTTCAAGGAAGCCCGATTTAAGAAGGTAAAAAGCCCAACGGAACTCGTCACAGGAATTCTGAAATTGGTCGGGACAGGTCAAGGCCCGCAACCCGGAATGGCACAATATGGGAGTGCTACCCAATTGATGGGACAGAAATTGCTCGATCCGCCTACTGTGGAGGGGTGGCATACCGGTAAAGAGTGGATTGACGGCGGTTTGCTGACTGCCCGCGTCAACTTCGCCGTTCGCGAAGTCAGTGATGCCTCGAAACCCGGTATTCAGGACATCATCGCACGCCTGAAAGATAATGGGCACCCGCTTTCACCGGAGGCGTTTGTGGAGAGTTGCCTTGAATTTGCCGGTCCGTTGGTGGTCGGAGACACGACGCGTCAGTATTTAACCGAATTTGCGGAAGCGAACGGTGAGATCGATTTCAGAGATGATACCACTGCAGCGGAGAATCAGGCACTGCTCGTCAGTATGCTCCAGTTAATTGTGGCATCAAGAGAGTATCAACTCGGCTAACCTTTTTGTACCGCCTTCGGCTTTCAACCGTCAGCGGTCCGTAACAAGAGGCGGTTTTTAAACGAAAACCTCTTTGCTGATTGCTGATGGCGACGCAAGCCGCGTGTGGGCTTGCGGGACAATGCTGAAAGCAAATAAAAGGAGACATTGACATGCGTACCACTGAGAAAGCTCCAGTCCTCGTCGTTGTGCAGCTGTCAGGCGGCAACGACTTTATGAATACGCTTATTCCATACACCCGTGGAATCTATTACGATTCTCGACCGGTTGTTGGGATCAAAGAAGAAGATGTGCTACCGTTGGACGTGGACGATACCTTGGGCTGGAACCCGCACGCCGATCCCCTCAAAGAGATGTTTGATGCCGGTGATGTCGCCGTTGTGCAGGGAATCGGCTACCCAGATTCAAACCGATCGCATTTCCGTGCGATGGATATCTGGCACACCTGTGAACCGCTGAAGATCGGCGATGAAGGTTGGGTCGGCAGACTCGTCCGAGAACTGGATCCGCAGAGCCAGAACGTCTTAACGGGGGTCAGTTTCGGACAGGGGCTACCACGCGCGTGTGCGCTTGCCGGTATTCCGGTTACCTCTGTCGGTGATTTGGACAACTACGGTCTGATGACCAGTATTGGTGATGAAGGACAACGTACAAAGGCACTTGATGTATTCAAGAAAATGTATAGTAGCACGGTCGGCAGTGGGATTGTGATGGACTACCTCAGCCAAACCGGGTTAGATGTCATCAAAGGCGCGGACGAACTCAAGAAAGCACCGGCGATGTATACGTCTGAAGTGGAATACCCACAGAGCTCAATCGCTAAAAGCCTGCGGGATGTCGCACGTGTTCACCTTGCCGACCTCGGTACGCGCGTTTTCTACACGCAGCACGGTGGATACGACAACCACGCCAACGAGGTCCCAGCGCACCCGCGCCTCCTGAAAGATCTAACGGAAGCGATTCAAGCGTTCTTCACCGATTTACGCTCCCAGAACGCCTCCGAAGAGGTCGTCATGTACGTCTTCACCGAATTCGGCAGGCGGATCCGAGACAACGCCAGCGGCACAGACCACGGCACCGGCGGCGGCGCGTTCATTATCGGTGATCGCGTGAAAGGCGGACTCTATTCGGAGTATCCGTCCCTTGATCCGTCGCGTTGGGTACACGGCGAAGACCTTGAACACACCATCGACTTCCGTGGCATATACGGAACACTCCTTGAGCAGTGGATGGGCGTAGATCCGACCCACATCGTCGGCGGAAATTTTGAACAGATCCATCCATTTTCCTCTTAGAGTCCCCCTGATAAGGGGGATTTAGGGGGTGTTTTTGCTGGGGTGTTTCTTAGAAAAGTTTGGTTTGTAGTAGTGCGATTCATCGCACGTCAGTAGGAGACATATTATGGGCAGACCTTATGGATTACTGCGTGCCGGCTTTCCGTACCTCAAATGCCTGAGCATGCGGCGCACGACAAACTTTCCGGTTGACATCGCAATCGGAAAAGAGGGACGTTTGTATATCTTATGTCGGAGCGACAACACGGCGATGATTCGGAAATATACCGTTGAGGATGAAGACCTCGGCACAATGGGTCGTTATGGACAAGGTGAGGGGCAGTTTACATGGCCCGTAACAATTATCGCTGATAGCGAAGAGAACATCTATGTGTCCGATGAATATCTGCATCGGATTGTCGCCTTTAACAGTGAAGGTGAGCATATCGGTACATGGGGTGAACACGGCACCGATCCCGGACAACTTAACGGCCCCGCCGGTATCGCTTTCGATTCGGACGAGAATCTCTATGTCGTGGACAGTCTGAGTCATCGGGTACAGAAGTTTACAAAAGATGGTAAATTCCTTCTCGGATGGGGCAGTTATGGCGACGGTGAAGGTGAATTTAATATGCCGTGGGGTGTCGCCGTAGATGAACTCGGCGATGTCTACGTTGTCGATTGGCGAAACGACAGGGTGCAGAAATTCGATGCTGAGGGGAAATTTCTCTTTGCATTCGGTAAATCCGGCAGCGGCAACGGCGAATTCAACCGTCCTGCGGGAATTGATGTTGACCTGCACGGCGATGTCTATGTTGCTGACCGAGGCAACGATCGGATTCAACTCTTCAACGCTGAAGGGCGGTATGTGCAGAAGTTCCTCGGTGATGCCACCTTGTCAAAGGTATCACAGGCTTACATGATGACGAACGCCAGTCCAAACCGGATGCGAGACATGGCGGACTTGGAGCCGCAAAAATACCTGCGTCAACCGAAATCCGTCGCAGTCAGCGATGATGGGTTGATGTTCGTGCCGGACTTTGGATCCTACCGAGTCCAAGTTTACCAGAATATGGCAGTGCCGTTGACAGAACAGGAATTTAGTCCACCCCGCAGATCGGTTACACTGCATCAGGAATAGCATCTAAGGCGGTCCGAAAATGTGAGGAGCCAAGCGTGTGTGTCATACGCTTGGCTTTTTTTTTACAAAGCAATGGAATTGATTGTTTAAGTCAACTAAAATTTGAAGTTTGCGTTAAATAGTGATGTTAATACACCAAACGGAGGGCGAACTGGCTATATGAAGTTACAGTTAATCGCTGGTCTACTTGTGCTCTTGGTATCCATACCTGTGTATGCCCAGAACGGCGATATTCAAGGGACGGTCTATCAGCGAAGCACGGAAAAACCCTTGGCGGGAGCGGATGTCCGCCTTGCTGAAACAGAACAGACCCAGAAAACCGATGAAAACGGTGTCTTCCAATTCACCGAACTCCCTGAAGGTAAATATACTTTCGTTGTTACACATCCGAGTGAAACGGCACCAACACAAATTTCTGCTGAGATCAGCAGTGGGGATACGACCGAAATCAAAATATACTTAGGCGAGGCAATAAAATTAGAAACAATTGTTGTCGAAGGGAAACGTCTACCACCCACGATCAGTCGCACGGAGATTCGTGGAAGTGAACTGTTACGTATTCCCGGTGCTGCCAACGATGCGCTCAAGGGTCTGACGACGCTTCCGAGCATCGGCATTCCAAACGATTATTTTGGCGTGCTTTACATCCGCGGTAGTGAACCCGGTTCTAATCTCTACTATCTCGACCGGACACCGCTCGGCTATCCGTTTCACTGGGGTGGTTTGCTTTCGACGATCAGTTCAGAAACGATTGAAACTATTGACATCTACGCTGGCGGATACGGTGCGGAGTTCGGATTGGATTCGCAAGCCGTACTTGATATCCACGCTCGCGACAACATTGCGGACAGGTTAGACGGAAAGTTCAACTTGAATATCCTCTATTCTGAAGGGCTGCTCGAAGGTAGAATCGGAGATAACGGTTATGTTTCTGCCTCTGGACGGCGAAGTTATTTCGATTTCATCGTAGGAGCGATTGTTGAAAGTCAGACAGGACAAGAACAGCAGCTGCCCTACTTTTCAGATTATCAGTTCAAGTTTGCCTATTCCTTCGGTGAAAAGCACCATCTCACAGTGAACGCCTTCGCCGCCACTGATCATTTCAAAATAGAGGAACAGGCAACGCTGGTGGAAGAAGGAGAGGAAATAACAGCAGCAGCGGATCCATCAGGAATTCCGCCCGATCTGGTGGAAGGAGGAGCAGAAATAGAGGCGCCAGCAAGAGTTCCACCCGAAGAGGTTGCGCGCTCGAGTGCTTATTTCAAAAACGGGTTTACTGGACAAGGCATCCATCTACGTTCAGACTTTACCGACCAACTCACTTCCTATCTATCGCTGACCCGCTCTCACAACTTTCTCAATATTGATTTCAAGGCTGTCGTTGAAGAGAGGTATTCTCTGGAACCTATTAACGGTGAATGGGATTATGCGGCAAACTTTGTCCGTTATGACATAAAGGTTAGCGCGCCGGTTTGGACATTGCGCGAAGATATTTCCTATAGGTTAACACCGTCACTTCAATTGGAGTCCGGTTTTCTTTTCGCTTTTAATCCGGCGACGAGTTCCGAAAAGGGCTGGTTTGAGGAGAATTTTTCTTCAGATCATGACTTGACTTATACGACGGAGATAGATGGTGAAGTCGTCAATGAGGACACTTTTGAGGAGGTACACGACGAATTCGGACACGATTTTTATCGGACAGAGGCGTACTTGCAGGGACGCTATGATCCGCTTTCGTTTTTGTCTGTGGCACTCGGTATCCGCTTAGATTATCTGAACGTAACGGAGCAGTTATCTATTCAGCCGCGGGGAAGCGTGAGTTTCAAGCTGCCGGGCGGTTCTAACCTCCGTTTCGCTTATGGTCATTATGAACAGAACCCGCTACCGTATCGGTTGTTATCGGAGGACGGCAACCCGACGTTAACACCGAGCCTCACACGGCACTATATCATGGAACTTGAACATCCGCTTTCATCACGAACGGAACTCAAGTTCGCCACCTATTACAAAGACGCTCAGAAATTAGTAACCGCAGATGAGGTTTCAAATTATCTCAATCAAGGGAATGCGTACGTTGGGGGTGCGGAAGTCTTCTTACGTCATCGCATACCGGACAAGTTCTTCGGCTGGCTTTCTTATGCTTATACACATGCCGAGCGACGTGAGCAGCCAAACGCTGCCTATCAACCCTACTTGTTTGACAACACACACATCGTCAGTATTGTTGCGAATTATAGTTTCACGTCAAATTTCGAGATAGGCGCGAAGTGGCAGTATTTAAGCGGTACCTCCGAGGTGCCTATCAGCTCTGTCGTTCTTATTCAAGATCCGGTAACGGGCGGGTTAAACCCACTTTTGGCGAGTGCTGACGAGCAATTAAGCACCGAACTGTCTCCGTATCATAAATTAGATGTCAGGATAAGTCGTAAATGGAAAGTTAGGGGCATAAAAATAGGTGGGTTTCTTGATATTTTGAATGTATACAATCGTAAAAATAAAATAAAATTCATTTTTGAAGAAGCGATACTTGACGTGCAAGGTCAGGAAGTCAGCATTGACCGTGAAGTCTTTGACGCACCGCAAATACCTCGGATCGTTTACTTTGGATTGACGCTTGAATTTTGAAGCCAAGCGTTTGCCATTTAAATGCGCCTTTGGTATAATACCCCTGTGGCATTGACACGGAAGCACAAAACTAAAACGAGGAGAAACAGTCGTGAAAATAGTAATTTCCGTTGGTATCTGTGTTCTGATGTTTGCTGGCTGCACAACTGTTGCGTCGCAAAAGATGCGGGCAGAACGCGATCAACTGCTTAAGAATTATGAGGACCTCCGGGAAGAAAACAGTGAACTGAAAATAAAAAATAGTATCACCGATACAGTTCTTGGGAAGTGGAGATTCCTGAGTCTTGAGATGGCGGAAGGCGATGTCACGCAAGCGGTGGCGGAAGCCAAAGCCGCGCTTTATGCCCTTGAACTGAAAAACCTCACACTCGAATTCTTTGAGGAAAAAGGTATCTACCATTATCGAGGTAGAAACGGTGGAACGGAGGTCTCCGGTCAATGGACTGTGATTACGATTCGGTACGGCGATGAACCGTTCCCGTTCATCCGGTTCATCAGACGCGGCGGTCCAAAAATGGCGCGACTCCTCTTCGCAGCGAGCGCGGATGGGAGAGCACTCGGATTGTCGAGCGCGCCGGGGTTCAGCACAGCAAGGGATATCGGTATCTCGGTTACGCCTGACAGACTGTATCTCACAATGCACGGCAAGATGCAATCAGGTCCCGATGGCTGGGTACAGAGTGGTGGTATCCGTTGTTATTTTGAAAGGAGCGAAGAATGAAAATATTAGTTGCCTTTGGTTTGATAACACTAATTTTCGCAGGTTGTACCTCGGCGGAATACCAGCAGATGCAGAACGAGCGGGAACGACTCCGTGCAGCGTATGAGGCGGCGCGGATAAAAAACGACAGACAGACCCCCAAGGACACCCTTACGCGCAAAATGTTGGGAACATGGCAGTTTCTTGGTATAGAGGTCTTAGAGAGCGATTTGAGTAATGAGATTGAGAGTACTGCTATCGCGCTTGATGAATTGAGTCGTAAAAACTTGACGATCCGATTTTTTCAACAGAACGGCATGCGCTTTTACGAGGGTAACAACGGTAGTATTAGCGTTACCGGTAAATTCTCGATCTACGTTGAACGGGTCGCTGAGGTGCTATACCCAAAACTTGTTATGAATCGCGGTGCAGGTATGACCCCTGGGGAGTTCTTGTTCAATCGTCAGGGCGTATTCAGTGGTTCGCCGGGAATGTCCAAGGTGTTAATTTCTGTGCAGGAGAATCAACTTCACCTGACGTTAGGCGCAGGGGTATCCGAGACGCCGACGCCTGCGGGGTGGGTTCAGAGCGACGGCACCAGATATTCCTTTGAACGGGTAGAATAAAAAATCAGAAAGTAGAGGAGGAAAATTGCGATGAAAACGTTAATCATGTTCAGTATTGTGGTGACGGCTTTTACGAGTTGTGCGATTTTCGCGCCCCAAGAGATGCAGGAGGAGCGGCGACGTTTGCTTGCGCTGCGTGACGCTGCACGCGAGCGGCACAACCCGGAGAGCGTTAAGCAGGCGGTAAAGGATCTTCTCGTCGGTAAGTGGCAATATGTCGGTTTGGAGGTAGAAGAGGGAAACGTTTACGCAAATCGGACGAACCGAATGCCGCCGCAGGTTGCGGATTCGCCGAATGCTGCTGTTGTCGGTGTTCCTAACAGCGGTTCCGATGGACAGACAGCAACACCGAACGTTCCTGAGCAAGAAGCAACGGCACCAGACGCAGAGACCTCGAGCGAAAAAGAAGATGAGGGTTTTCGCCTAAATAATGATATTGAGTTGAGTTTGCCCGATTTTTAGGATGTCAGAAACGTCTCCATTGACGCGAAACCTCGCAAATAAAGCGATCGTGGCATTAACCATCTCAACACTCTTAGAAACGATAATAG
>JAJDXV010000054.1 GCA_022823085.1 Candidatus Poribacteria bacterium | reverse complement strand
AAAGCAGTCGTTTCTAACACAATAGAGACCCAAAAACAGGTTTAGAAGCCAATCCTAACATCTGTTCGGGAGCTCTAACGGGAGAACACTGCCAACTTTTCATAACTCCTAAACTTAGCAAACTGTCCAAACTATAGTAATGTATACATCATACATTTTTTGCAAAATTTTGTCAAATATTTTATAACACAAAGTACGACGGTTTGTGTAAACACTCTTAACTGACAACCGATCATGAAGTCGGATAGGTATCTAAGGCGGTCTGCCATTTTGTGAGTTGTGTAACGCGTTGTGCGGAATCCGTCGGAATTTCAAGCGGTCGCCCGCGGGTATCAATCACTAAACCAACGATCCCGCCTGTCACCTCTGCTTCAACAGCATGCCCGTTTCCGGCACCGAGATCGAATCGCCGTGACGGTTGGAGTTTCAGTGCCGCCTTTTCACCTGACGGCAGCAGATAGCGTCGAAGTTCACCAAACGGGATGTTTTCATCCACCGGAGACATCCCTGCCCCGGTAATCTGAACGGTTAAGCATTCGTCGCCGTCATTCGCGATACCGACGGGGGCGATAGCTGTGCCCAGATGGATGAGACAATCGCGTTCAAAGACTTGTGTGGCAGCTTCTGAGTTGACCTGGGCGAGTACACCGAGTTGCGGCATCATGAAGATACTGTCAACAGCGAGGTGGGTTATGCCTTCCGGTTGGAATGCGTCTATCATCATCAGCATCGCTTGCTGTCGGCGTGGCGCGTGCGATAAAACGCCACCGCTCCCGACAATCATATCTAAAGTGCCCATATCAACAAGTGTCTGACCGCTTTCCGCCTGAGAGAAGGCTTCAGAGATCGTGCGTTGCTGTTGGACCCCACGCAATTCCACTGCGAGTTGTTTGTGCTGTTCAAAAGCGAGTCGAAGTGCTTCACGTGCGATCGCCTGCTCTAAAATCAACTCTCGTAAACTTTGCGGAATCGTCGTCGGTCGGATCATTTTGTTTTTTACGCGATTTCGGAGATCCCCGACTTCAATCTCGAACGGCACCCACCGGAGAACATTCTCCAACCCCGCCTCAGCGAGGACATTCGAGACACTGTAACTCATCCCGAGGTTCGCACTGACCGTTCGGTTGAAGATCGGTTCCGCTTCCTTGTTCTTGAAAACAGAAAAGACATCCGTTGTCGCACCGCCGATGTCTACACCGACGACCTCGATATCTCGTTGCGTAGAGACGGTCTGAATGATTTCACCGACTGCCCCGGGTGTCGGCATAATCGGTGCATCTGTCCAATCAATGAGTTTCTTGTAGCCGGGGGCGTGCGCCATGACGTGATCGAGGAACTGTTCCTGAATCTTGTGGCGTGTCGGCATCAAGTTCTCACGTTCTAAGACAGGACGGAGATTGTCTACCATCTCCAGTGCCATCACATCTTGTAGACGTTCTTGAATCGCATCGCGTGCGTCGGTGTTGCCAGCATAGATGAGGGGCAGCTCATAAGCGATCCCCAAACGTGGTCTCGGACGCGCAGCGGCGATAATTTCTGCCAATTCAACGACGTGCGAAGTCGTGCCACCATCAACACCGCCAGAGAGGAGTAGCATATCAGGGCGGAGGTGTCGGATACGTTCAATTTTTTCGTGTGGGAGGCGTTTGTCGTTAGAGGCGATGACATCCATAACAATCGCGCCGGCACCGAGCGCAGCCCGTTCCGCGCTTTCGCCTGTGAGATTACGGACGACACCTGCCACCATCATCTGGAGTCCGCCACCCGCGCTACTCGTCGATATGTAGATGTCTACGCCTTCGTCGCCATTTTGTGGTTTGATGATGACACCGTTATCAAGGAGTTTGCGACCCGCAAGCTCCTCAACTTCGGTGATAGCGTTGATAACGCCTGCCGTTACATCTTCAACGGGTGCCTCGACGGTTGTCGGTGCTTCACCGCGGACGATGAGTTGGTATTCGTCGCCGCGTTTCTCAATAAGAATCGCTTTCGTCGTTGTACTGCCACAATCGGTGGCAAGAATAGAGCGGATTTCCACCGCCGGTTCGTTCATATAATTTCGTCTCCAGTTTTTCGATTTATATCGCGACTGAAAGTCGCTCCTACAAAGAGGGATCGCGACTGAAAGTTGTTCCTACAAAGAGGGATCGCGACTGAAAGTCGCGCCTACTAATAACCTAATTGTTTCAGATATTCCCGATTCACTGTCATCCGTTCTTCATCCGAACGCGCTTCGACCGTGCCGGGGCATGCAGTAATCCAGCGGTCATAGTTCAACGCTTCAAGCGTGGACATGATGCCCGGAAAATCCATCACATTTCCGCTGCCGACATCGACCCAATCCACATCATAATTGCTACCGTCGCCGCCAGTGTAGCCTGAATAATCCTGAAGGTGGACATAGACGAGCGCATCGCTATAACGTCGGATAGATTCAATCGGATCGTATCCCCAGAGTGCGGAGTGCGACACATCTATGCACAACTTGCATTTTCGGAGTAGGCTCATATATTTTGCCCAATCGTCAATAGAATCGACAGTGGTGTTCGTGTGAATATGATAGCAGATATCCAATCCGTACTGTGAGGCGTATTCTGCCCAATCTTCGGAGACATCCGCGAGTGCTGCGAGGTCAGTGTTATCGACGGGTCGATCCTTCGGTTTCCCTGCACCCATGAACATGAAACAGTCAGCTTCGACTTCCGCGGCGAAGTCGATACGTCGTTTATTGATCTCCATCTGTTCCGTATTTTTGTCGATCGGTAGTCCACGTGCTGTTACGGCAGCAACGGGGAGCTCTACATTGTCACAGATTTGACGAATACGCTGCGGTGTTCCGACCCAGTCTAAGGATTGCCGCATCTCCCAACCGTCCCAACCGGCATCCTTGAGTTGTGTCAGCAGCGCTTCAAAATCAGGCTGTTGCCAACGCAGTGTACTATATCCAAATTTGAAACCCATACTTTCCTCCTATTTTGGCTATTGGTTTTCAGCAAGAATGGCTATAACGCTGATCGCCGAAAATTACCTAAATATTATACCACATTTTAAAATAAATTGCAGTTTTCAGTTTTTCAGTTACCGGTTTCGAGTTCCCAGAGAAGAAGTTTCTTTACTGGCTACTGGTTACTGGTAACTGGTTACTATTAGAATAAATTGCTTGCTATATAAAGGAAGGTTTTGTTAAACTATAGCAACGAAACTTAAGGGTTTTGAAATACCTATTTTTAAGGAGAAAATATGGATAAAGTGAAACTCGGTTTTATTGGAACCGGCGGTATGGCTGGTGCGCACATGCGTAACCTTAAAGAAAATTTTGAGGACGTTGAATTTTCTGCGATGTGCGATATTTCGGAAGACCGGGCGAAGGCGCGTGCCGAAGAATACGGCGGAAACGCTTACACCGACTATCGCGTGATGTACGATAAAGAGGATCTGGATGCGGTTTACATCTGCACGCCACCGTTTGCGCACGGCGAACAGGAACGTATCGCTTGCGAAAAAGGCATCGCGATGTTCATTGAAAAACCGATCCATTCCGAATTAGAACCCGCTGTCATCATCAATGAATACGTTCAACAGAGCGGTGTTGTCACGAGTGTCGGCTACCATTGGCGCTACGGTGGCAATGCACAGAACGCGAAGGCGATGCTCGAAGAGCAACCGCAGATTCTCGGCGCGCTCGGTTATTGGATAGGCGGCATGCCCGGTACACCCTGGTGGCGGGTTCGCGCACAATCCGGTGGACAGCACGTCGAACAGACAACACACATCTTTGATCTCGCACGGTTCCTCGTCGGCAGCGACGGTAAAACCGTACACGGTGTCGCAGCAAGCGGTAGTATGACCGATATCGAGAACTACGATGTCGATGACATCAGTATGGTAAATATCGAATTCCAGAACGGCGCGGTCGCGAATATCGTCTCAAGTTGTGCGATGCAAGGGTTCGGTCGTGTACATCTCGAAGTGTTCACGCGCGGATTGGTTGTCACTGTCGGTGGAGCGAACGAGGTGAACCGAGGCGGAGAAAAAGAACCGCTGCCTGGTGATGGTGGAGCAGATCGGGATCGTGTCTTTATTGACGCTGTGAAGAGTGGTGATACCTCCGAGATTCTATCGCCTTACAGCGATGCTTTAGAGACGCTCCGCATCATGCTCGCAGCGAGTACATCCTTCCGTACCGGTAAAGCAGTAGACTTGTAGAAAATAGCGGGGACGAGGAAACCTCGCCCCTACACGAAAGAAAGAGAGAATTATGCCAATAAATCAATCCATCTGTTTCGGTGGTTTCAGCCGTGGTAGGGACCCGGTAGATGTCATCAAGAAAGCCGCCGAAATCGGTTATAAATCCGTTGAGATGCTATCCCCAGAACTCTGGCCCGTCGTCAAGGATCACGGGATGCGTATCGCTATTATCGTCGGACATTCGTCCCTGCCGTCAGGCTTGAACGATCCGAGCAACCACGACCGCATTGAGGACGAACTCCTCAAAAACATCGACATCGCCGCTGAAAACGACATCCCCGGACTGATCTGTTTCTCTGGTAACCGGGAAGGTCGATCAGAGGAAGAGGGACGTGATAACACGATAGCCGGACTGTCGCGCGTCACTAAATACGCCGAAGAGAAAGAGATTAACCTCTGCGTTGAACTCCTCAACAGCAAAGTCAACCATCCGGACTATCAGTGCGACACGACGGCGTGGGGTGTTGAAGTCTGTAAAGGTGTCGGTTCACCCCGGGCGCAGCTCCTCTACGACATCTACCACATGCAGATTATGGAAGGCGATCTCATCCGTAACATCACAGACTACAGCGATTACATCGGACATTACCATACAGCAGGTAACCCGGGACGGCGTGACTTGGATGATGAGCAGGAGATATACTATCCTGCTGTAATGCGTGCCATCGTTGAGACCGGATACGACCTCTATGTAGGGCACGAATTCAGTCCTAAAGGCGACGCGCTTGACGCAATGCAGCACGCTTTTGATGTTTGTAATGTTTAAAGAGGCTTACAGAAGGCTATAGGGACAGGTTTCTCTATACCTGTCCCTTTTTTTTTACGTATGCTGAATGCGGGCGCGGTTTACAACCCCGCCGAGCAAAACACCGTTTATAGACATCCAACTGCAGACGGGGTTTGCAACCCCGTTAATTAACCGAACACCACATATAGGAGGAACTCGAAATGAGAACCCGAAATTGGCTCATACTCACAACACTCATAGCGACTGTTTACCTGACATCAGTCGCAAGTGCCAGTCTCAATGACGGTTTACTGATCTATCTACCTTTTGATGAACGTTCAGGACAGACCGCTACCGATCAGAGTGGAAATAACAATGATGCCGGTCTTACAGAGGGTGCCGAATGGAAACCGAATGGCGGTAAGATTGGCGGTGCAGTGGCACTTGATGGTGCCGGTGCTTTCGTTGAAGACCCGAACGGCGCAGATTATATCAACGGACTTGACGCTTTTAGCATTTCTGTTTGGGTAAAATCTGATTCAGTTGGACACGACAGAGGTATTGTCTTTGCCAGAGATCCGGATGGTGGAGACAACATTTTCGGGTTCCGTTACGATGCCGCAAGTTGGTCAACGCCAGGGGGTACGAATCTTATCAAGGGCGCGATTACGACAACGGGGGGTGGTCAAGCGTATGAGGGTCAAAGCGATGTGCAAACGACTGACTGGCAACACCTCGTTTTCAGTTGGAAAAGTGGCGAACAACTTACCCTCTATATCGATGGCGAGTTTGATGATGATCCTACCCACAATGACGATGGTAACGTGGGAACAATCTCTGGTGCCACCACATTATTCGTTGGTAAAGGCGCGAAGGATAATAATGGCACATCGTGGCCTGGACGCATAGACGATCTTCGCATCTATGACAGAGTCCTCAGCGAAGCAGAGATTACGGATTTAGCGAGTGGTGTCCTCGCCGTCGAAGCGGATGGCAAGTTAGCAACGACTTGGGCACACCTCAAGCAGAGATAAACCGATAATAACATGTCGCGCGCGTCTCGGGTTCCCCAAGGCGCGCTTTCTTTGTAGCGTAGGCTGTTAGCCTGCGTCACACGAAACACAACTAACATATTAGGACTTACGCACGCTGCTCTTTTGTAACACAAACTTCATAGTTTGTGCTATCAGAACGTTATATTTTACGAGAAATCTCATCTAACAGAACAGGCTGCAGTCAAAATTGCGTAAGTCCTGTAAAATAAACCGTAGGTTAACACCGACCGGATTTCGGACTATGACCCCAGAAAACAGAGCCAGACGCAATATAGACAGTATGCTGGAAGCAGCAGGATGGCGCATCCAAAATTATGCGGAACGCGATACGGATGCTGCCTTCGGTGTCGCCGTGCGTGAGTATCGGTTGGCAAATGCACAACAAGCAGACTATCTTTTGTTTGTTGGTGGGCTCGCCATCGGGTTTATTGAAGCGAAAAAAGAGGGCACAACGCTCAGCGGGGCAGCACAGCAGGCAGCGCGGTATCAAGCAAACATACCAGCCGGTTTGCCGATACAACAGGGGTGCCCATTTGTCTATACATCTACTGGAATAGAGACGTACTTTCAGGATTCACGAGAGCCTAATTCGCGCACTCGTCTTGTCTTTATGTTTCATACCCCGGATACCCTCCAAGACCTCCTTCAATCTGTCCCGCTTCGGCAGAAACTCAAGGATGATCTTCCGTTTTTGGAAAAGGGCGATCTAAGAAATTGTCAATTTGAGGCAATAAACAACCTTGAAAATTCTTTGAAAGAAGCGCGTCCGCGCGCGTTAGTCCAAATGGCAACTGGCAGCGGAAAAACATATCTCGCTGTCAGTAGTGTGTACCGACTCATCAAATTCGCCCACGTCAAACGCGTTCTCTTTTTGGTAGACCGGAATAATCTCGGCAGACAGACGCTCCAAGAATTTCAGGCTTACACAACGCCCGATGATGGCAGGAAATTTACTGAACTCTACAATGTTCAACACCTTTCAAGTAACATTATTGATGGACCCAGTCAGGTCTGTATTACGACTATCCAACGTCTCTATTCCATGCTAAAAGGTGAACCTGTCTATGAATCGGACGATGATGAGGAAGAACGTTCCGATTTTGAACGAGAAACAGCGGATACAACACCGCAACAAGTCGTCTATAATCCAAACATCCCTATTGATACATTTGACCTGATTATCGTTGATGAATGTCACCGATCCATCTATGGGAAGTGGCGGCATGTATTAGAATACTTCGACGCTTTCATCATCGGACTCACTGCAACTCCATATCCACAAACACGCAATTTTTTTAATCAGAATCTTGTCTATGAATACGGCCACGAGCAGGCTGTTGCGGACGACGTAAACGTCGGTTACTACGTCTATAAGATTGAAACCGAAATTACACAGCGCGGCAGTCATATTGAGGCGGGACATTATATAGCAAGGCGAGATAAGGAAACCCGACGACTCCATTGGGAGGCGTTAGACACCGATGTTGAATATACGGAAAACCAATTGGATCGGTATTTTGTCGCCACAGACCAGATTCGGACAGTGATTCAAACTTTCAAGAAGAAGCTCTTCAAAGACCTCTTTCCCAATAGACGGATTGTCCCGAAAACACTCATCTTCGCGAAAGACGATTCACACGCCGAGGATATTGTCCGTACTGTTCGAGAAGTATTCGCTAAAGGTGACGAATTTTGTCAGAAGATTACCTATCGGAGTGATAAACCGGAAGATCTCATCAGAAGGTTTCGCACCCAATTAAACCCACGGATCGCCGTCAGTGTTGACATGATTTCTACCGGCACAGATATAAAGCCACTTGAATGTTTGGTCTTTATGCGTGCTGTACGATCCAGTGGCTATTTTGAGCAGATGATCGGGCGCGGCGTGCGCACCATCAACCCCAATGATCTGAAAAATGTCACCGGCGATGCAACCCAAAAAACGCACTTTATTATCGTTGATGCTGTCGGTGTCTATGAATCCGTCAAAACCGATTCACAAGCACTTCCGGGTGAACCGTCTAAACCTTCTGAGCCAAACGGGAGCCCCCCAAGAGCCCCTCAGATAATTGATGGTGTAAGCGAGGATCGAGTGATTGAAACCGATTTTGATGCGCGAAGTTTCACACAAGTGGTTACAGTCATTCACGCCTTTAAACAGTTCGTTAATCAAAATGTGGATGAATTGTCAGCACTGCAAATTCTTTGTCGGATACCAGAGGTACAAGGTGCATTGACTGAAAACAACTTGAAGGAAATGGAAGAAGCATTGCTACAACATTCAAGTAGTCTGAGTCGCGAGTCATTATGGTTGGCTTACAAAAACCGGTCTCCGGAGAGCGTTCAAGGAGATACAGAACAACGTACTGACTTTATATCCCTCGTGCGATTTGCGATGGGGCATCATCTGTTTCTGGAGCCGTTTAGTGCTACTGTCAATCGAAACTTTGAAGTATGGGTAACTGGAAAAGACTTTACACCGGAGCAACATGAATGGCTTGAGATGATACGGGATCATATCGCCACTTCACTTGACATTCAGATGTCTGATTTTGAGTTAGCTCCGTTTGCTGAACTCGGAAACGGTGCAAAGGTCTATGAACTCTTTGGAGATGATTTGGATGGTATCCTAACAGATCTCACAGAGAAGTTGGTTTCTTAGTATCACTGCTGTAGGAGGATGTGTAAAGTTTTTGGCAGCGTTTTGTTATAGAGGGGTTTTTGCGCCGACAATACATATAGCACTCCGCTGGAGTGCAGCGACGAACAACGTTGGTTTCTATAGATATACCACGCCTCTGGCGTGAAGAAGTCTTTGGCTGTAAAGATACCTCTTTGCTCCAGCGGAGCAACATATCTATAGAAAAGTGCGTGTCGGTTCTCGCACTCCAGCGGAGTGCCATGTAAATAAACCTGTCCTATCCGAAAAATTAACCCTGTGACAAAAACTCTACACACTCCTGTAGGAGCGACCTCTGGTCGTGATTAAAATTGTAGCATAACCTGTTAGGTTGTGCCTTGTAGGAGAAACCTCTGATCGTGATTAAAGGGTTTGCATCTCAAGACAACTTTGTGGTACACTTTCAATAACGATTTTGTCCCAATTTCAAAACACACCAAAGAGGGATTCGCAAATGCCAACGCGAAAAGAAAGAAAGGGTATCATTGAATTTGAAAAATTCCACTGCTGTTCCTACGATCCTGATGAGCTTGATATAAAAGTGGTCGAAGAGTTTAAAAAGGCTTACCTTGAAGCGGCAGACGCAGCGTACGATTATACAACAGAAAATGTTTTGCACCGAGCAGGGGCACTGATAAAAGAGAACGGGAAATACGCATTTACCAACGCAGGTTTTCTGTTTTTTTCTTCAAATCCGCGGCGGCTTTTTGCAAGTGCGTATGTAAGAGTGCTACGTTTTGAAGTAGATGTCGAGGAGGCTCGCGACCGAGGCGCGACAACTTTTGATAAAGAGTTCGATGGAGCACTTCCAAATATTATCCGTAAACTACGACCCTTTTTCAGAGATTCAGCCCTTTTTCGGACGATGATAAGACGGAGTTCTAACGGCGGATTCATTGAAGACCCTGAATATCCACTCTTGGCGGTTGATGAAGCAGTCTTAAACGCTGTTATTCATAGAGACTATGGGGCCAACGCTGCGATTCATTGCATTGCGTATCGGAATGGTTTGGTGGTGGAAAATCCGGGCGGTATCCCTCAGGAAGTCCCACAACACTTTAGTCTGGCAGATACAGTGCTTGGTTCCGTACTGCGAAATCAGAAAATTGTCGAGTGGATGCGCTTTATGAAAGATGAACGTGGTGAACCTCTGGTACGTGCTTTAAGTGAAGGTACAAGAAAAATGCGTCAAGAAATGGAAAACCTCGGTCTACCAGCACCGGATTATGAAACAACTCAAAATACCACTGTCACACTCTATAATCACTTTGAGGAACGATTGGCACCGCATGCCTCTTACGCTACCACGACACCTAAGTCCGAAACACCGCCTGAACAGGGCAGCGTAAAAAAAGCACTGCGTTCCATAGGAGAGCGTCTGGCTAAAATCGAATAAAAGGGGACGGATATGAACATAGGCTCGGCTGCTTTGCCAAAAGGATGGGTATGGACAACATTAGAAGAAATTAGTCAAATCATATTAGGGCAATCTCCTCCATCCTCCACCTACAATACAGATGGTGAAGGACTTCCGTTTTATCAAGGCAAACTTGAATTCGGAAAACTCTATCCTACGCCTCGAAAGTGGTGTACCGCTCCTAAGAAAATTGCTGAGAAAGGAGACGTTTTCATTTCTATTCGCGCCCCTGTTGGACCTACAAATATTTGCCCAGAAACATCCGCTGTAGGAAGAGGACTCGCAGCAATTCGCGGATTAGGTGGAATTGAGTCGTTGTTCATTCTTTATTTAATGCGTGCTTATGCAAATGAAATTGCAAGCAGAGGAACAGGAACAACTTTTGATGCAATCACGGGGAACCAACTCAAAACATTTGAAATCCCGCTTCCGCCGCTGGCAGAACAACGCCGTATCGTAGCCAAATTAGAGGTGCTGTTTACACAATTAGACGTAGCCGTTGATAGCCTCAAAAAAGCACAAGCGCAGTTGCATCGGTATCGTCGATCAATCCTTAAAGCTGCTTTTGAAGGGGAGTTGACTAAGGAATGGCGCGAAGGAGATACAGACACTTGGGTTCGTATGAAACTGAGCGAATTCATCACGCTTGAGAGTGGCTCGCGCCCAAAAGGCGGAGTCCGTGGAATTCTTGAAGGAATACCCAGTTTTGGGGGTGAGCATTTGAATGCCGAAGGTAGTTTTAAGTTTGAGAAGATAAAATACGTTCCTGAAGCGTATTTTAAATCACTGAATAAAGGACGCATTTACCCAGACGATATTATTGTTGTGAAAGATGGAGCAACAACAGGAAAAACCAGTTTTGTTGATAACGATTTTCCACATAAAGATGCTGCAGTTAATGAACACTTGTTCATTGTACGGGTAGACCCAAAGGTCGCTTCCCCAAAATTTGTGTTTTATTATCTCTTTAGTAGTAAAGGTCAGCAGCAAATTCTCTCAGATTTTCGCGGGGCTACTGTTGGTGGGATTTCTCGTAATTTTCCACTAAAGGTTACCGTTCCAATTCCATCGCTTACCGAACAGGAACAGATTGTATCTGAACTTGAGGGGCACCTTTCAGTTGCTGACAAACTTGAAGCAACCCTTGATGCCGAACTTAAACGCGCGGAACGTTTGCGGCAGTCTATCCTCAAGCAGGCGTTCTCTGGTAAACTTGTGCCACAAGATCCGAACGATGAACCAGCAAGCGTCCTATTGGAGAAAATCCAAGCGGAAAAAGTATCTCAGCAACCGAAGCGAAAAAAGCGGACAACAAAAGCAAAAACAACACCTTCAGCAAAACAGATGTCGCTTCCACTCGACTAAGGAACTATCCGCAAAATTATGGGAAAATTAGATGAATAAAAGAGATATAGATGCGTTTGACCGTAAAATACGAAGCGAGCTCAAGGAACTTCGCGAGGAAGTTGAGGAAACTTGTGCGCGAGATAGCGAGGTTACCCCAATCTCAGAAGCACTATATAACCATTGTGTTACTTTATTGAAGACTGTCCCAGAAAATATTCCATTTCCGCACTTGGAGTGGTTGGAAGAAGAAGGCAGTATCGAGTTGACATGGTTACTTCATGATATCATCGTCACCTTGAATTTTTATGAAGAAAGTTGGGTGTTTTTCGGTATAGCTTGGAGGCCTCATCATAAAGATTTTGATAAGCTAAAGCCCCTATTATATGTGCTTCGATCGCCTGAGTTCATGATCTTTAAAGATGAACCACCTGTTCATCATGTTGGCGGTGTTTGCGCGTTATCACACCTGCTAAATTCACCAGATTTTATGAACGCATTAAGCAAAATCATGAAAAAATAACACCTTATTTGCAAAAAACATAAGGTGATCTCTATGGCAAAAACAGAAACTGAAATCAGTATTGCATTTGATAAAGAATCCATGCTAAAATATGAAATACTGCAAGGGTTACTCCCAAACTTAGATAGGTGACACACTATGGCAACTTTACAAAACGAGCTTGAATTTGCTCGGCTGCCAGCGGACAAGGTGCTGTTTAGGAAACATGTTCAACGCGAATTAGACGAAATCCGCAAGGAAGTTGAGGAAACCTGTGCAGTGGCTGAAGACGTTTATCCTGTACCGGAATCGGCATACGAAGAAACCTTTTCTTTGCTGGCACAGATGCCTCGCGATATCCCAATGCCGGACATGATGTGGTTAGAAGATGGCGGCATTGGATTGGAATGGAGGCCGAAGGAGGGCATTGCTACAATGAGTCTCTATGGGGATAATCAAGTTATCTTTGGCACAGTTTGGGGAAAGTCTTCTGAAATCTGGGGGTCTTGCCCACTATCAGATCCCGTTCTGTTCCCGAATTTTCTGAAAATGTTAAGCGAAGTCTTCCAAAAATAGTGCCTTTCGCAAAGCAGTTTCCATTTCCGTTACACGGTTTGCAAACAACATAAGGTGATCTCTATGGCAAAAACAGAACTTGAAGTCCGATTTACATTACCGCTTGACGAGGTTTTACTGCAACATAAAGTGGACGCGGAGCACAAAGCGAGAGAGGCTTTTGTGCTTGAACTCCTGCGCCAAGGCGACATTAGTGCTGGTAGAGCCGCACGACTTCTCAACATTTCGCGGTGGGATCTCTCAGAACTGATGTATGAAGCCGGTATCTCCCCTTTTGACGACAGTCTCACAACAGAAGCGTTAGACGCTGAAGTTAAAAGCGCGTTAAAAGATTTCGATGAACGAAAATAATAAAGATTGTTACAAATATCAAATACTCGAAACCGAAAGAGAGTAATCACAAGTATGTCTAACGAATCCGCAACGATTGTCCAAAAACTCTGGAATTTCTGTAATGTCCTCCGAGATGATGGCGTTAGTTATGGAGATTACGTCGAACAACTCACCTATCTCCTATTCCTCAAACTCGCTGACGAACAGACGAAACCGCCTTTCAATAAACCTTCAACAATCCCAGCAGATTTGGATTGGGAGAGCCTCCTTAGCGAAAGTGGTGCCGAGTTAGAGGCACAATATGTCAAAATCCTGCAAGAACTGAGTCATGCAGAAGGCTTACTCGGCGTGATATTCCGCAAATCTCAGAATCGGATCCAGACACCTGCGAACTTGCAACGCCTTATCCATCTCATCAACGCTGAAAACTGGAGCGGGATGACTGCTGACATTAAAGGCACCATCTACGAAGGACTTCTACAGAAAAACGCCGAAGATACCAAAAGCGGTGCCGGTCAGTACTTCACACCGCGTCCCCTCATCAAGGCGATGGTTACCGTGATGCGTCCCAAACCGATGCAAACGATCTGTGATCCAGCATGTGGCACCGGTGGTTTCTTCCTCGCAGCACACGACTATATTTCTGAAAATTACGGCAGTACGATGCCGCGCGAACAGAAGGAATTCCTTAGATTTAGTACCTTCGCTGGCACGGACATCGTTGATAACGTTGTACGCTTGTGTGTCATGAATCTATACCTACATGGCATTGGTGGCAGCGAAAGCCCAATTTCAACTGCTGATAGCCTCAGTCGAGACACTTCGGATCGCTACGACATAGTGCTTACAAATCCACCCTTCGGTAACAGGAGCAGTATTACAATCGCTGCTGATGGCAGCAAAAGAAACAATCTCACGTATGAACGCGACGATTTTTGGGCGACAACTTCCAATAAACAGTTCAACTTCCTCCAACACATCAAGACGATTCTGAAAACGGACGGACGCGCTGCTGTTGTTCTCCCCGACAATGTCCTTTTTGAACGCGGTGCAGGGGAAATGATTCGCCAGCAGCTGCTCAATCAGTTTGATGTCCATACCCTCTTGCGATTGCCTACTGGCATTTTCTATGCACAAGGCGTTAAAGCAAACGTCCTCTTTTTCGACAAGCGTCCTGCGCGTGAAGAACCGTGGACGCAAAAACTCTGGATCTATGATTTACGTACAAACAAACGCTTTACACTCAAAACAAATCCACTGACAGATAACGATCTGCAAGATTTTATCAACGTCTACAATCCAGACAATCGCGAGGATCGAGTCGAAACAGAGCGATTTCGCGCTTTCAGTTACGAAGAACTCATCGAACGTGAGCATGTTAACCTTGACCTTTTCTGGCTAAAAGAAGATTCCGTTGAAGACGCAGCAGACCTTCCAACGCCCGATGTATTAGTCGCAGAAATCACAGAGAATTTAGAGACTGCGTTAGCACAATTCCAAAACATCCAATTAGAATTAGACACGGACGATTAAACTATTCTCAATAGCTTCCTGTGCTTGATGTAGCTTGAAGAAAAAAAGTCGAAATCATTATTGTGTTCAACGAAAATCTATGCTAAAATATTGAATAGTGTAAAAGATATATTCTCAAATTTTGATAGGGGACACACTATGGAAACGTTGGAAAATAACCTTAACTTCCACCTGCCATCAGCAGACAAAGCACTCTTTAGGAAACATATCCAAGGCGAGTTAAAAGAAATACGTCAAGAAGCTGCGGAGGCTTATGCATCGGATAACGAGATTGACCCTGTTCCGGATTCGGCATACGACGATGCGTCTGATCTATTAGAGATACTTTTCGATCGTCACATACCTATGCCAGACATCGGTTGGGCAGAAGATGGCAGCCTCGGTTTTGAATGGCGACCTGAGGGGGGCATAGCAACAATGGGAATATATGGAGATAAACTCGTTATATATGGTGCTTTCTTTGAGGAGAAACGTCAAATTGAGGGGATCTGCCACCTATCAGATACTGTCATGTTGTCGGGTTTTCTTGAAACATTAGTAAACCTTCTCAAGTAAGGGTTTGATATGAGTGTTTCGCCCAGTGAAAAACTCACCCGTTTTATTCGCTATAGCAATCAATTTTCCCATGTAAACAACGTGGTAAAATACCGGGCTTTTATTCCACCGCGAAATAGTCCTAACTTGTCCATGTTTCGCATATCATTTCCTCAACAACTATCAGAAAGTGATATATGGCAAATTGGGCATGAGCAGGTTCAAGGTACAGGAAATCCAATAAAAGCGCGCGCAGATATCCTTGCGAATGCTATCTACAATAACAATCTTGAGGTCATCTCAGACGAACCACCTCCAAGACATGCTAATATCACACCGTTCCCAGTAGACAACAAAGTGAGACAAAGTATAGCAAGAAAACTGGCAGTGGTCAGTGAATTGGTTATGCCTACAAATACAACTTGATTCTATAGTAAAGTTTAGAATTAATAAGACACTCCGTACCGGTTCGGTTAGAAACCGAACCTACCGGGTGAGGAAAGTGTCTCTTTATTTTTTAGTTTCACTATAAACCCAGATAATGTTAGAAACTGCCTCAACACAGTTCTTGAATATCCATACAGAATTAGGAGCGATTGATGAACAGTGACGTGTCTACTTCAAAAGCGCGCCTACCGAAAAATATAATATCAATTCTTGAAAACCTCATCGATTGTCCATTAGAAGATACACTTGCTGCGATTTTAGCAAACACAGATGTGCTTGAAACTTTCCTCGCGACACTCCCGACGGATGCCGTTGAAAACTATCTCACACCGCAGTGGGTGGTCCTCGCCGCTGGTAAAGGCACACGGATTGACCCTACCGGACGCTTGAGCAAAACGTTGGACATCGTCATCGGGGAACAGAACATGCTCCAACACTCACGCCGCTATCTGCCCGGCAACCGTCCCGATATTGTTGTGATCAACCCACAGATGGCATTACGTATAGAAGAAAGCGGCTCTGCGGCACAACTGCTCGGTCCCAACGCCGTGCCGTGTATCCAAGAAGAGATGAACGGCACGGGTGGCGCGTTACAGGCAGCACTGCCAGCACTCGAAGACTCCGATGCAGAATGGATCGGCATCGCGTTCGGTGACGAACCGTTCTTGGAACGCGCGATCTTCGCGCAGACGCTGCTCGCACACTTCATCTCTGGTGCAGATGTTACGCTCTGCGGTAAAATCCCTGAAACCGTCGTGGATAAAGGCGGACTGTTCTTCGATGCTGACGGAAGACTCATCGGAACCAAAGAGTGGTACGATATGACAGCGGCAGAGAAACAGGAGATGTGGGACCGGTGGCATAACGGCGAGGCGTATACGAACACAGGCATCACACTGATTCGGAAAAGCGCGTTGTTAGAACGGATACACCGGTTGCAACCGCACCCGAACCGGAACGACGAACTCCATCACGTCGATCTCATCCGCCACTGCTACGAAGACGGATTGAAAACAGACGCTTTCATCTATCGCGGCGAAGTCCTGTCCGGTGTGAACCGTTGGTCAAACGTCCTATCCGGTGAAGCGGAACTGTTTGCACAGACGCGGGAATCTCTGGCACGAAAAGGGGTTCGCGTCGATCCAGATGCCCAAATTACACTGGCATCCGAAGACATTGACATCGGTACGGCGTGCTACCTCGTCGGTCGGGTACATATCGGAGAACAGGTACGGATTGGGGACTACTGTAGACTTGAAAACGTTACGCTGCGCGGTGCGACCACGGTAGGCGATGCGGTCGGGTTAGAAGATGTTTCCGCAAACGATACGACGTTTGAAGCGAACCCGATCCCAGAAAATTTGGCGGAACCTGTGCGTGGGCTTGCAACCGGAAGCACGCTGAAAAATTGTACGTTTGATGCAGTGAGCATCGGGAGCGGTGTTCAACTCGCATCCGTTGTGGCACGCGGGACGGTGATTCCTGCCGGTATTATACTGGAAAATCGGACACTCGGTGTACCACCGGCGCAAGTGCCGCCATCGGTACCAAAACCCATTTTCGATCAGATTGTGCCGACCGGCCATCGTCCGGGGGTCTTCGCGTTTGGTGAGAAGAAGGATTTACCGGATTGGGAAAACCTGCGTCAGCATATCGTATCCCATAGTACGAGTGAGTTGATTCCGCGTGCGACCCGTTTGCCAGACCTACAAAAAACCGTGTCCGAGGCAGTCAAAACGCTTCTGGATATACGTCGCGCAAACGGTGGATTCCTCATCGAATCTCTCACCTCCGAAGAGATATGGGGCAGCGTTTTTGAGATGGTAACCCTCCACACCGGAAACCTGAACCCTTACGATTCCGATAAACGCAAGGCACGACAGACCGCCTTGGCACTGCTACCGGAATTCTGGGATGACGACTGGTCGAAGCGTTTGAAGTTGGTCGTTACTGGGAATATCGTCGATTACAACAGCGAACGCGTGATGCGAAGACTGAAAGCGAATCCGAACTATTTCACTGAAGTCCTACGTGCTGCGGTTGAGGCACCTTTCGCTATTGACTGCTACGAACAGTTTAGTGAGCAGATCATCAACGGTACCCCCCAAGAGATTCTCTGGCTCGCTGATAACGACGGTGAAGTCGTTTTCGACATCGCTTTCATCCAAGACCTCGCTGCGTGCGGGCACCGTATCACGGTTGTCGGCAAAGCCGATAACGCCAGTAACGACGCAACGGTTGCTGACTTGCGTGAGATCGTGAGTTATCCGCAATTCCGAGCACTACAAGCAGTCGTCCAGAACGGAAGCGTTAGACTCATCTCATCAGGGGCGCGGACAATCGGGACGAACCTCTACCACGGCACCCCAGAATTCTTCAACGCGCTCTCAGAGGCAGACATCGTTATTTCAAAAGGACAAGGGAATTTCTTCACGACACCCGGTTGGAAAAAAGATACATACTATCTGCTGCTTTCAAAAGGTGTGACGGCGGAACAGAGCACAGGCGTTGTTGCGGATCGGAATCTACCGATTGACGGACTGATTCTGGCGTATCTCCCTGGCGGAACGGAGCGGACCGCTTCACTCCGCGAGCTTTGTAAAAAATAACCCTCAGTCCCCAGACCCGGTAGGTTTGGTTTCCTAACCGAACCTGATTTTCTATCCTCACAAAACCTCGCGAGTGAACGTATACACATCGCGTAACCACGACGCGTAATAGAGACCGTTCGCATAAAAGAAATAGAGCAGTTTCAACCCAACGATACCGATTAGACAGGCACCTAATACGGCGAGCAGCGTAAAATCCCATCCGCCCATCTTCAGGGTCCGGAGTGAGGTACGTTGTGCTGCCGTCTCTGGTGAGAACCCGCGACTCTCAACAGATTCACCGAGATGCGTCGCGTGCCGTATATTCCCCGCCAAGATCGGACGAAAACTGTTGAGAACGCCGCGACACGCCGCGAAGATATTGAGCCGGAGATAGCGAAATCCGCGTAATCGCTGAGACCGGAACACAGCGGATGCCTCCTTCGCAATCACTGGAACGAAGTGCAGTGCCGTCGTCACCATGAAAGCGAGCGTTGCAGGCACGCGTAGCTGCGCCAAGGCGAGGAGCAGATCCCTCGGCTGCGTCGTCCAGACAATATAACACCCGATTCCGAGCGTCGTATTGAAACGGAGCGACTGGATAATCCCGTGAAACAGTCCTTCCCGATAGACGCGGATACCGCCCGTCATCTTCCCAATAAGTGGAAACTCCGGGGGTACAAGTGTGAACAGCACGGTGCGCGGAAACTCGTTATAGAAGATCGCTTGGCTGTAAATGAGTCCCCACGTCGTAAAAAAGAGGAACGCACAGAGCAAACCGATCTGTCGCCACGTCGGTCCCGATAGCGCGATGAGTGTGAGGCTACCGAGGAAACAGAGAAGTAACGCCGTCGGACTGTCCAGTAAGATGACGAGACAGCCAGCGATGAGCATCGTTAAGATTTTTGTGCGGGGTTCGAGTTTGGTATTGCGCATTGTGTCTGAGTTTTCCCAGAGCCGGTAGGTTCGGTTTCCTAACCGAACCGGACTTCTCTAAAAATTACCGAATTAATAAATTAATCTTCATACAGTTTGTGCTACAAAAAGTATAGCAGGTCTGTCCCTTGTTTAGCAATCAAAGTTTTCGTTAGTCTTTCATTTGATATAAACGCACTAATACGGTATAATAAAAACGACACATATAACAGATCATCTGAATATACAATCTATATCTTGAGGGGAGCGGTGATGCCCCAAACCGAAACGAAAGACGCTGTGAGTTATGAATCCCTGCAGCGACCCGAATTAAAAAAAATATACAAATGGATATTTGAATTCGGTGCAGCCGTCCTCGTTCTATTTTATCTCTACAGTGCCGGTTTCGGCAGTGCGAGTGAGCAGTACCATCTCGGATTTTATCTGCTCCTAACCTTCGCGCTGATCGGTCTCGTCTACCGGTGCCGTAAAAATTCCCCTACATCTCGACCCTCTCTGCTGGATCTGCTACTCATCGTAGGCAGTATTTTCACCATCGGCTATTGGATTGTAGAATACCCGAACCTCGCAGATCGTGCCGGCAATTACAACCGATCGGATATTATTGTCGGTGCGATTGCGATTGTCATCAGTTTTGAGGTGAGTCGTCGGACAGTCGGTTGGGCACTTCCGATTATTGCGCTCGTCGGTATCCTCTACGCGCTCTTTGGACGGTCTATGCCGGATGCGATCGCGCACAAAGGCTTTCCACTCCGCCGAATTATTGAATACGCCTTTTTCAGTCAAGCCGGTGTCTTCGGCATCATGGCAAACGTGATGGCGACCTACGTAATCCTGTTTATCTTTTTCGGTGCGTTTTTGGAGAAATCCGGGGTCGGTCAATTCTTTATTAACCTCCCGATGTCTCTCGCGGGACGTACGACAGGGGGTGCCGCGAAAGTCTCGGTGATGACATCCGGCTTTTTCGGTTCAGTTGCCGGCAGTGCGATCGCAAATACCGTCGCCACAGGGACATTTACCATCCCATTGATGAAACGGACAGGCTTCCGCCCACACGTCGCGGGAGCAGTCGAGGCTTCCGCTTCCGTAGGTGGACAATTCTTGCCACCGATCATGGGTGCAGGTGCGTTCCTAATGGCGGAACGGACAGGCTTGCCGTACAGCCAAATCGCACTCCTCTCCATCGTGCCGGCAATCCTCTATTTTCTCTCTGTTTGGGTGATGGTGCATTTTGAGGCAAAAAAGCAGGGACTTGAACGGATACCCGCGGAAGAAACCCCGAAACTCGGACCGCTCCTCAAAAGTGGATGGTACTACTTACTACCGCTGCTGACGCTTATCGGCATCTTAGTCGCTGGCTATACCGCCTATAAAGCGGCATTTTTCGCAATCCTCGTCACAATCGGTGTAAGTTACTTCCGTCCAGAGACGCGGTTAACACCGAAACGGATATGGGAAGCGATGGTAACCGGTGCGCAGAATTCGCTCGCGATTGGGGGTGCTGTCGGCACGATCGGCATCATCGTCGCTGTCATAGATTTGACGGGGTTGGGACGGATATTCCCCGATTTAGTCCTGTCGGTCGCAGGTGATAACAAGGCAATCGCGGTGTTACTCCTCGCCGCTGCCTCGCTCATCTTGGGGATGGGCATTCCTGTCACTGCGGCGTACCTGATTACCTCGGAACTCGCCGTACCGATACTCACCTCACCGGAGATGGGGATCCCGATTATCGCTGCGCATCTGATTATTTTCTGGCTCAGCCAAGATTCCAACATCACACCCCCTGTAGCATTGGGTGCTTATGCCGGTGCTGCGATTGCACGCGCGGATCCGTGGAAAACGGGGTGGGCATGCTTTAAGTTCGCGAAGCTGCTCTATATCATGCCGCTGTTGTTTGCGTACACACACATCCTGTTCACAGAAGGCACGCCAGAGCAATACGTCTTATCTGTTGTAACGGCTGTCGTCGGTACAATCATCTTTTCGATCGTCACGATGGGCTACTTTGTCCGTAAGACGCACTGGTATGAGTGGATCCTGCTCGCGCTCGCGGCGTTTCTGGCGTACGTCTATAATATCTGGACGTTCGTTCTCGCGCTTCTACTTGTTGGGGTTGTGTACGTCCTTCAGAAACGTACGACGGTATAGTGGAACCCTTTCAGGGGGTATCAACAATCTCTTGGAGTCGCTGTAAAAGTGCTTCAGCGGCTTGGCGAGACCTCTGTAGATTGAACTGTTCTACCGCTGTCTTTGCGCGGAAGGTATTCCCTCTATAATAACGCAAGAGAACGAGGCTAACCCATAACACTGCGTCTGTATAATGTCCATCTAAAATCGCATCGACGGTGAGGAAACCGAATGCTCCGTTGAGTAGGAGTGCGTTCAATCCGTCCCGCCAATCGCCTATATAGATATGTCCGAGACCGGGGAGAATCTTTGACAGCATGCTCGCAACGTCGGCGGATTTTTGTGGTGTGTTAACTGCCGCATCGAATAACACTTCAAGTTGTTCATCGGTGGTATATTCACGTCCGACACGACGCGCCTCTTCCCATCGGAATTGGTAGATATACAAAACAGTTTTCAGGAAAAGCATCCGTCGGTGAAGTCGGGTGGACGGGTTTCTCAGCATCACCTTAATCAGTTCTAATTCGGCGAGATCGTAGTTCTTTGTGGCAATCAACGTCACGGCAAGTGTTAATTGGTATTCCGATTTCGATTCTCGGTCGATAGCGTAATGCGTTGCGGTGCGTAGCGCAGCAACCGCTTCTGTCCATAAACCTCCTGCTCTATAGGCGAGACCTATAGCGTGATATACGCCACCGACGCGCGGATCATCGGGGTGGAAAAAGAGGAACCGTTTATACTCGGTAATCGCAGCATGGTAATTGCCTTCCTCGGCGAGATGTCTGCCGAGAGACAGCGGAAGTTCTTCCGCACGTGCCGTGAAACTGCAGAAGATTAAAACAGTACTGAGTAAAAAAAGAAAAATAAAATTGTTCAAAACTTGAATCATACAGCGGGAGCGTTAGGCCTCACTAACGGACACCCAATTGTGCTTTGGTTTGTTGGTTCTGTAAACACAGGTTCTTAGCAATCCGATACAGCCACGTTCCAAACTTTGTGTAGCCCCGAAATGCTCGGATGTGATTCCGTGCTTCTAAAAATATCACGTGCGTTATCCGTTCAGCATCTCTTCGGTTACCAAGCATCCGGTATGCCACAGTATAGATATCCCGACGATGGCGTTTAATCAGTGCATCGAACGCCTCATCATCACCCGCGATCGCTTTTTGGATGTAAACATCATCAGGAATCATAGCGTTTACCTCTTAAGATGTCGTTTAGTCTATAGCATAAACCTTCACACTTGATTTGTCAAACTTATTTTCTTTAATTCCGTATTCACGAACATTTTTCAAATTCAGATGTCTAAAAATATAGCAAACCCGAATACGCCACGCCGATTTTAAGCGCGTGTGCTTCCTCCCTAAAAGAAAGGGAACTTTCAACATGGAAACAGAAATAATTAAACAATCAGGAGACTTCGTTAACACACGCATGAAATCACTCTTCGTCGCACAAGACAAAAAACCCGCTACCTTAAAAGAAATCAATTTCGCTCGTCTCACACCTTTCCAACGCGGCTTGATCGTTACCGACGGAACCGTCACTCGGTTCATCGAAGCGTACACGTTCGCGCCGGTAGAGGTTGTCCTGCTCGATCAAAAGCGGCAGACTTTACCGAAGGCAAACACCTATCTCCAACTGCCTGCCGGCGAAGAAGTCATCTCACGACAAGTAACACTCCAAACGCAACGAGAATCGGAGTCAACCCCTACAATTCATACGTATGCAGACTCACTAATTGCACGCAAACGTCTACCGAAGCCCGTTTTGGAAGGTTTAGAATCCGATAAACAGGGATTGGGTAGGCTTTTGCAGCACAGCGGTTTAGAGACCCGACGTGAGTTACTCTGGTGTGGTATTGAGATTTTAAAGGATATGCCACCAGCCATTGCACATCTTGAAGGCGAGACGTTTATCAGTCGTGCCTATTTAGTACTCGCAAATCAAGAACCGCTGATGCTGATTAATGAAAAATTTCCATTATGATGGTTATCAGTTGTCAGTTTTCAGTCATCAGTTAAGAGGTTCTTGTGGTCCCGAACTGATAACCGAAAACGGATAACTATTAAGAAAGGAGAGTATCTCTAATGAAATTTCGGATTCCAATCATGACCCTTGGCATACTGCTATTAGCCGCGTCATTTTGCTTCGGGCACGGTGACAGAGAGGTCGCAGAGGACCAAGTAACGGTGAACTCGACCGGTTACTGGATCTATAACGACCTCGCTAAAGGATATGTCCAAGCAGAAGAGACAGGACAACCCATGCTCGTCGTTTTTCGCTGAGTACCGTGAGAGTCCTGCCAAGGCTTCGACGAACAGGTTGTTCGTCACGACAAAGAAATTAAAGACTTGATGGAGCAGTTCGTACGCGTCCGTGTTGTCCAAGGTAACGGTATGGACCTGTCGCTCTTCCAATTCGATTACGATCTCACCTTCGCAGTGTTCTTCATGAACGCCGACAAAACAATCTACGGCCGCTTCGGCACACGCGCCGATTTTGAAGACGCAGCGAAAGACATCTCAATTGAAAGTTTCAAGGGGGCACTCGAAGCCGCTCTTGAATTACACAAAGCATACCCAGAAAACAGAGCCGCTTTAGCCGCGAAAACTGGACCCGAACCGATAAAGAAAACACCAGAAGCGTTCCCGGCACTGTTACGCTACGCGTCAAACTTGAACCTTAATGGACGGATCGGCGACCAGTGCATCCACTGCCACCAGATTGGTGAAGCACAGCGCGAGATTCACTGGTACGACAGGAAACCCGTACCGGATGCGGTGCTATATCCGTTCCCGATGCCTGATGTTTTAGGTCTGCATTTTTCACCGAAGCACCGGGCAAAGATTAGTAAAGTTGATTCTGGCTCCGCTGCCGAGAAAGACGGTTTCCGTCGCGCAGACGAAATCCTGACCCTTAACGGACAGCCGATGATCTCAATTGCTGATGTCCAGTGGGTGTTACACCGCGCACCGGAAGACGCGACACTGCCTGCTACAGTCGATCGACACGGCGAAAAAATTAACCTTACACTGACGCTCAAACCTGGATGGCGGAAAGGGAGCAACATCTCGTGGCGCACGACAACAGGCGAACTTCGTCTCGTCGCACTCGGTGGAATGGTACTCCAAGACCTCTCCGATGCTGAACGTCAACGTAACGGTATTGCTGAAACCGAAATGGCACTCCGAGTTGAGAACTTCAGACGCGGGGATCGGCGTTCAGGTGGACAGACCAATGCCCAAAGAGCAGGCATCCGTCGCGGCGATATTCTCGTCGCCTACGGCGACCGCACCGACAGATTATCGGAAAGTGGTGTCATCGGTTATGTGTTGCAAGACAAGCCGCAAGCAAAGATGTTGCCACTAAAACTCCTCCGAAATGGTGAGCAAGTCGAAGTATCACTTTCACTTGAATAGTACAACCAACGAAATAGGAGGTTGATGTTATCTAAAACAGCTAAAGTTTTTTTCAACGAGTCAACCGAACTCTGAAAAAAACGTTGAAATAACAGAGAAGGGAACCCGCAGCAGTTCCAGCGAGTTCCCCGAATTTGCAATTCAAGGGACGTGAGCGGTCCATTCCGAAACGTCTCTTGAATCAACATCTCTATTATCAATACCTTCGCCAAAAAGATTGACTAAATAGGGTAAATATCCTAAAGTTATAGGTGAACAAACCAAACTTAACCGGATAAAGTGGCGAAGGTATTGTATTATACCACAAAATAAAAAATAAATAACATTTTTTGTGGTCCGATAGAAAATTTTTGAGGAGAATTTTATGTTACGCAAAGTTTTCGCCACGGTTCTCGTGGCACTGACCCTCGGCTTTTTCGCCGTTGTTACAACTGAAGCCGACCGCGGGCGGCGTAGCCACCGATCCGGTCAGGCTTCCCATCACAGCCGCGGACATCACGGTAACCTCACCTTGACAGAGGTACTGGATTTGCTAATTTTAACAGGAGCGTTAACCGAAGCGCAACGCGCAGAAGTGGACGTAACTGTTGCTGAACTCACACTCAATGCAGCAACGCATGAAGAGATTCGGATTGCCGTTGTAGAACACCTCACAGCATTCAATATCGAAATTCCAGTCGTCCTGCAGAGTAAACTTGAGCAGCAGCTGGCAACGATTGATCTAACGGATGAACAACGGGCAGAAATCGCCACACTTATAGGTGAACTCCAAGCTGCCGATACATCTGCAGACGCTATCCGCGACGCTGTTGTAACCGAGCTCAGAACGTTCGGGGTTGAAGTCCCGACTTATCTGTTAGGACACGTTGATCGCTTGCTCTCACATCTGGAACTTACTGAAGATCAGATCACTGAGATTAAAGAAGTGGTTGCTGGACTTCAGGCGGAAAATGCAAGCAAATCTGAGATCCGTGAGGCGATTACATCGGAACTCGAAGCCATGGGTATCACAGTACCCACTAACCTACACGTCAAACGTGGGCATCATGGAGGTTTCCACTACTTCCTCTTCGATCTCACGGAAGACCAACGTGTTGAAATTTTAGCAGTTGTCGCCGAGATGCAAGTTGCCGGATCAACCAGTGCCGAAATTCGCGAAGCGATCAAAGCATTGCTCATCGAATGGGAAATCATTGCAGCAAATGTAGATACTGAAGAAGCGGATGCTGCGGCTGACTTAGCGATCATTGATGGGCAAATCCAAGAAGCACCGAGCGCGATTCCAGTCCTAAATCGCAAAATTACTTCTTGGGGAGCTATTAAATCCGGGCACTAGCACCCGTTGCTATATTTCAACGGCCAAGGCGAAGTTGCTTTCGCCTTGGCTTTTCCATCACATAGCTGTCTCATTGCTCGTCGTATATTTCTCTTGGACGATAAATCACACAACTACAAACCTATCTTAAAATTCAGACGGTATAACAAAATTGGGAATATCTTCATGCTACGTAAAATTTTAATCATCTTTATTGTCATGTTAATAGCGTGTATCATAGCACTGACACTCACCGTGCTTGATGCTCAGAGCGTTGAAACGGAAAAAACAACAGAGGGGATCGCCGAGATTTCTACAAAACCCTCTATTGTCGCTTTGGCAAGTGCGATGAAAAGTTTTCGGGCATCGCTGAGCAGCGAACGCCTTGCCGATGCCTCTTTCCCCCTCGGAGACAAAGAATCTTATTCATGGACGAATACACCCGCAGGGAGGAACGATGATCGCGGTGGTATTCGCTAATGAAGAATAAAAATGGAGACCTATCATGTTTGAACAAGTTTTAGCAGAAGTCGAGGGACAGTGCCGCGCAGAACGTGTGCCGATGCTTGGACCTGACAAGGCGAAATTGCTCGCCAGTTGCGTCGAAAAAGCAAAACCGTCTCTGATTGTAGAGTGCGGGACTGCCATCGGTTATTCCGGATTATGGATTCTACGGGTGCTAAAAAACTTAGGCAGCGGACGTTTGATCACCGTGGAGATAGAGAAAGCGAATGCAGAACGCGCACGCGCAAATTTTGAGAGCGCAGGGGTCGCAGACCTCGTCGATTCACGCATCGGTGATGCCGCTGAAGTCCTCAAAACAATTCAAGAACCGGTTGATTTTCTGTTCCTTGATAACAACAAAGACGGTTATTACGCCTGTTTCCGGGCAATCGAGTCCCAGCTAACGAATCCCGCAACAATTGTCGCTGATAACGTCGGCAGGGCAGACCAGATGGCGGATTATCTCGAACACGTCCGCACGAACTACGACTCTGAGACACACTGGTTTGAAAGCCGACGACGACCCGGAAGGCGAGACGGAATGGAAGTTAGCATCTATCGTTATTAGTCAGAAAGAAACATTGGTATAATTCCCGGATTATGCTATCATACCGTATAGGGAGGTATTGTCAGACAACCATCAAATAATATCGTCCTTATGCGGTTTTAGTCTTTAACTGCGGGTGTTTCATTATTTACAGCGAACCCTTGTACCGTAAACTGTTAGTTTGCGGCACTACTATAGAACCATTCACGTCTCGCAAAGACCACAATCTAACAGAATGTGGTACAAAATATGAAACCCCTCATTTAACTGACACCTTCAGACAACGATACGGCTCATACAAAACCTGTTACAAAGGAGGAACTCCCCTATAATGTTAAACTTCACTATTAACGTTCAATTTCAGAAACCTCCGCGATGGACAACAGTTTTGATCCTGCTCTGCATAGCTTCGCTATTCGTGCCCATCATTGCCGAAGCACAGACCGAGCGCGAGCCACCACGTATGTCAGCACAACGTATCTCTGAAGAAATCAGGGTTGATGGCGTGCTTGACGAACCGGCGTGGCAGAACGTTGAACCGATCCGGGAGTTATACCAAATCCAACCCGACGAAGGCGAACCCGTAACAGAGCCATCTGAAGTACGGATTATGTACGATGATAAAAAACTGTACTTCGGATTTATATTCTATGATGAGATGGACAAAATCGTCGCGAACGATATGCGTCGGGACTCCCCAGGTTTACGCTCCAACGACTACGGATTCCTCCTATTGGATACCTATAACGACAGACGCAACGCCGTTTTCTTCCGGTTTACCCCGATGGGCGGAATGGAGGACGCAGCCGTCTCAGACAGCGGCAGCACGCGAAACGGAAGTTGGGATATCGTCTGGGAATGCCGTTGTAAAATCAACGAAGACAACTGGACAGTAGAGATCGCGATTCCGTTCAATCAACTCCGCTTTGAACGCAGCGATACGATGGACTGGGGCATAAATTTCGGGCGTGAAATCGCGCGGAAAAATGAGATCGGGGCATGGCACGCTGCACCGAAGACTTACGGTCCGCTCGGAAAATACCGCACAGAATACTTCGGAACGCTTGAAGGGTTAGATGGGATATCCCCCTCAAGAAACCTTGAGTTACTCCCATATTTGTTGCCGGGAGCAAGTTCCGTCTCTGAAACCGAGAACGGCACCGAAGGCGTGTTTGAAGCCGGTTTAGACCTGAAATATGGCGTAACACCGAACCTAACCGCTGACCTAACCTTTAACACCGACTTCGCACAAGTAGAGGCGGACCAAGAACAGGTGAATCTTACGCGTTTCAGCCTCTTTTTCCCGGAGCAGCGCCCGTTCTTTTTGGAAGGTGCCAGTATTTTTGATGTCGGAATCCCAGGTGGGGGACCCGGCAGACCCCCACCGCTACTGCTCTTTTATAGTCGTCAGATCGGACTGGCGGCAGGACGCGCCATTCCTATCCTCGCCGGCGGCAAAATGACCGGAAAAATCGGACCCTACGGGATCGGAATCCTCAACGTCCTGACAAACACGTTTGAAGATGACGAGACTGGGATACCCGAAGCGGATATGTTTCGTGAGCCGCGCACGAATTATTCTGTGGTACGCGTGAACCGAGATATATTAGCGGGATCAACCGTCGGCGGTATCTTCGTTAACAAACAAGATACCGATGCCTACAATCGAACAGCAGGACTCGACTTTTCATATCGTCCGACGCGAGAGATTGATGTCAAAGGACTCTGGTCGCGTACCTTTGAATCGGATGTCTCAGACATTTCTACAACAAGTTTTGGCTCGCAAGCTACGCCAAAAAGCAACGCTTTCTATTTCGGCGCGAATTGGCGAACGAACCTCTTCCAACTTGACGGTTCATACACAGACATCGGTGAAGACTTCACCCCAGAAGTCGGGTTCGTTCTACGGAAAGGTGTCCGACGCCTCCAAGGTTTCGCACAATACACGCCCTGGCCACGAAAGTTCGGTATCCGTGAGATTCGAATCGGGCCGGAGATCGACCTCGTTCTGACACGAGAAAACGAATTAGAAACCCAAGATATCACCTTTGACACAGAATTCTCACTTGAAGCGGGGGATAGTATCGGGTTCCAACTCAAGAATACGATGGAAAACCTCGAAAACGAATTCATACTTGAAGGTGAGGAGATCCCAAGCGGCGAGTATAACTTTACTGCGTTTCAAGCCTCCATTCGGAGTAGCAGCAGTCGGATGATTTTCGGCGAGGTACGCTTGGAACTCGGACAATTTTACCACGGGAATAGAAGCGGATTGCTGTTAGACGCGACCTTCAGACCGAGCGCGAAATTCAGTATAGAACCGTTCATTGAATTTAATCGCATCACGTTCCCAGAGACAGAATTCGATGCCAACGTCGTCGGTGGACGGATCGGTTATTCGTTCTCAACAACGCTATTCACAAAACTGTTTGCGCAATGGAGCACCGATAGGGATGTACTCGCTGCCAACTTCCTTGTCAATTATATCTACCGTCCCGGCAGCGATTTCTATCTCGTGTTCAACCAAAATTACGATACCCGCGACGGTGGAGTTGAACTTCTTGACTGGACTGTCGTCGGCAAAATCACCTACTGGTGGAACCCTTAAAATTTTCCAAACTGGAGAAAGATACTCTAAAATGAAAAGAAAATTCATGATGAACTCGAACGAATCTATATTTTTAAATTGGGGCTGGCTATTCGCCGTGCTATTCACTTTCTATTTACTACCGCATGCTACAGCTGAAGATTGGACCCAAAAAGCGGATATGCCGATTCCAAGACTTTTTTTCTCTGTAGCCACTGCTGAGAACCAACTTTATACTATAGGCGGTATGCTCGCTGAACCTGTTGACTTTGTTGATGCGTATGATCCGGATACGGACAAATGGGTTCAGAAAGCGAGTCTGCCCGCAGCACGCGCGGGGGTTGTCACCTGCGTCGTTGATGGAAAAATCTATGCTATCGGTGGATGGAGCTCGCAAGCACCAGCACTCGGAAGCGTTGAAGAATATGACCCAGCAACCGATACATGGACCCAAAAGGCAGATATGCCGACACCGCGCTCCTTTTTTACGGCAACTGCCGTAGACGGTAAAATCTATGCTATTGGTGGTGTCGCGCAAAACGTCGGGCCCGTATTGCCTACCGTTGAAGAATATGACCCAGCAACCGACACATGGACCCAAAAGGCAGATATGCCGACACCGGTTTCAGGAATGGCAGCCGCGAGTATTAATGGGAAAATTTACCTCATTGGCGGAACACCCGCAGTGCAAGGCCCCGTACTTGAAACGGTTCAAGAATACAATCCGAGTTCAGATGCATGGACAGAGAAAGCAGACATGCCGACACCCCGAACTGCTTTGGCACTCGGCGTGGTGGATGGAAAGATTTATGCCGTTGGTGGGACATCCGTTGTGCAAGGCCCCGGTCTAACAACTGTTGAAGTATATGACCCGAATAGCGATACATGGACAGACAGTCCAGAAATGCCAACAGCACGCGTTTTCCTCGGTGTTGGCACCATAAAAAATAAAATCTATGCTGTCGGCGGTGTTGCCGAAGGATTGGGCCCCGCAATTCTTCCAACTGTTGAGCAATTTGCACCAAGCACGCTAAGCGTAGCAGCACTGAATAGATTTCTTACAACCTGGGCAAAAATTAGGAAAACGAATTAACACTTGTACAATATTTTAATTGACAATTTTTGCCGAATTTGCCATCATTAACAACCGTCGAACTATTTGGAACGCTTTGAATTAGAGTGTAACATGTAGCACAAACTTTATGAAGATTAAATAAATATTTCGGTAATCGTTAAAGATCGCGAGCACAGCTCGCTCCTACCAAGAGGTTGTTGATGCATTACCGAATTAAATTCTTAAACTTCATTTAGTTTGTGGTGTTGAAAAACAGGGATATATCGTTAATGTTGACTTCAGTATTGCAGTCAGTAGATTTTCTACTGACAAATCACCAAATAAGGAGCCGAAAATGCGAACCTTAATTTATTCTCTTTTAATCTTAACAGTATGCATCGGAAGCGGATATGCTGAACTTTCGGAAGATATTGTGTTCCTCGCTACATTCGACGACGGAAACGGGGACACACTCACCGATCTCTCAGGCAACGGAAACGATGGTACTGTTGACGGAAAGGCATCTTGGATTGATGGCGAGTTTAATAAAGCGTTTGAATTTGATGGCGCAACGTTTATCACAATCGAAAACGCTGGACCTTTGAAAGAACTCACCGACCCGATGAGCGTAGGTGCCTGGGTTAACCCTGATGGCATTACCGGTTGGCAGAATATTGTAGAGATGGACGGCGGATCCGGCTGGAAATTCGGATTCCACGGCTCAAAGGCACTCGTCTGGACGACATATCACGTCAAAGACTTTATCGGGCAAACGACAATCGCTGAAGGTGAATGGAGCCACGTCGCCGCAACATGGGACGGCAATGAGGCGATTATCTATGTCAACGGTGAAGAAGATGACGGCGGTCCAATCGCTGGCGGCGGGGTTATCGACGTTTCAGGAGAACCCAGCCTCGATATCGGATACCGAAGGACATCTAACTCTTCTCACTTTGTTGGCGGTATGGACGAAATCTGGGTCTCTAACGAGGTGAAGTCTCAAGCGGAGATTCAGGAGTTTATGAACTCCGGCTTCGACGCAATCCTCGCCGTAGACCCGGCAGATAAACTCGCGTTAACATGGGGAAAACTCAAAACCGATTGACATATATCACTAAACGGAAGCATGCGTGCTGCGAAGCGCGCATGCCAATAATTTGTGCTATAAACGCCACAATCTAAATGAAGATTAAATAAATATTTCGGTAATCGTTAAAGATCGCGAGCACAGCTCGCTCCTACCAAGAGGTTGTTGATGCATTACCGAATTAAATTCTTAAACTTCATACAGATTGTGGTACAAAACATGAAACGCCCGCAATTAATTAAACGGGTCACTGTCCCCACGGTCTCGCCTGTTTGATTGAAAGCCTACCGTCGCTCGTAATCTTGAATTCAATCTCCATAGCGAATTCTTTCGTCTGTCCAATAGAACCATAGAGTTGATTGAACCTGTAGTGGATTATGCCGAGGTAGCTATTGAGTTGACGCAGGTAGGCATCCGACAGAATCCGTCCGCCATCTGTCGTCCGGTTAGACATCGTCACCACCCGATAATCGTTGGTATCCCACCAATCCAACAAAATCTCCTCTGGAATAGACTGCGCTTCAGGGTTCGTCACGAGATCTTCACCGACCTGCGTGTTGAGGTAGTAATTACCGATCGTCTGATAGACGACATCATCGGTAACAGCCACGCCGTTCGCTAATTCGCTCTCAAAATTCGGATGCACCAGCACCCCCATAGCCGCAGATAGAGGGTCAATACGATAGAAATCGCGTGCCTCAAAGGCGCGGAAATTCCAGAGGCTTGCGAACACCTGCTTGATTGACTTCGAGAGATGCCCCTCGTTCGGGTGGTGTGTATAGGAATCATAGAGACCGGCACCGCTGAAACCGGGGAGGTCTTCGTTATTCGTGCTGGAACGGCACCGGAGGGATGTGCCTTCGGGGAACGCGTTGTGCAGCTTCGCAAGTGCGTCAAGCATCCAATCCGGCATTTCACCCTTTCTGATGTCCGATCTAAGTGTCTTGAGTGCCGCAACCCGCGCGTCGTAGTCACGCTGAAACGCTGGATCGTCAAGTAACGCCTCAACCTTCGCATAGAACCCGTTGTGCTGCATGAACGCATCGTAAAAGTAGAACGGGATACCGAACCCATCTGGCACCGTGCCTTCAGGGAACCCGAACGTCCGCAGCGTTGCGACATTCGCTGTCTTCACACCGAAACGTGACGCATCCGAAAACCGGATGTCCTCGAGTGGTAGAATCTCCGTAACAGAGAGGTCTCGCTTCGGTTTCTGTGTTTTCGACGGACGCAGCTCCGAAAAGTGCGTCTCCACCTCTTTAAGCGTCGCTTCTCTAATTTCAAAGCCGTCGGCGTTGACAGCGTAGTAGACGTATTTCCCGATGAGCGGTGCAATCGATGCGTTTTCCCACGCTTTGGTGATAAAGGCGTTCGGGACTTTGTCCTGAATCGCGCGGAGATTGACGTGCGAAAGCGGTGTCTGTCGAACCCCGGTAATAACGCCTGCGACCCGCGGCATCTCGTTCGGTAAGGTCGGACAGATAACGATGTCGCGCGGTGTCGGACGCTCATCGAGTGCCAACACACGCAGCAGACCGAACGATGCCGCCTGATTCAACGGGAGGTAACCGACATTCGCATAAAGGTCGTCTTCAAAATAGACAGGGAATTCCGCAGCGTCATAGCGTGCTTTCTCGTGTTCATAAATCCCGATCGCGCCCCACAACGGGCAATAGCCGAGCCTGTTTTTCAGTATCGGCATCTTTGATACGAGCAGATCGTGCGCAAGTTTGATCTCTTCAAACGGAAAAGCGTCGTTCGGATTGAACTCGAAAGTATAAACGCCCGGTTCACCGTTCGGAGCCATGAAAAGTGGGCGATAACTCAGCACACCCCGCATCTGTCCTTGACCTCTTCCCAAACCCGCAGCATCCATGAAACTGCCGTGGGAACGGTGCGTCTCCGTGTTCATAAAATAGAGTTGCGGGTTCTCTGTCTGCGTCCTCTCAATCTGAAATTTTACAAATTCAATGCCGGTCAGTTGCGTATCAATACGGACTTCTGTACCTTGATACGACAGTTTCTCGAAGGTCTCCCTGTCAGGGATCGTGGCAGCCCCGTCTCTGAAGGCGACCTGCTCAGGGTTCAATCTCGGTCCTGAGGGTGCTCTCGAACCGCGTCTGCCTCTACCGAATCCGCCTCTACCGCGCGATCGGTCTCGCTCTCCAGTACGCATCTGACGAATTTCGCCTTCGCTGAGCTTGTTCCCTCTCTCTATTTCAAGCCGCGTCACTCTAAACATGAGACGCTGTTCTTCGACACTGAGTTCACCATCCAGATCGAAATCGAACCGTCTTTCATCTCCTGAAAGCTTGCCCTGTGTCCAAGTGTTTAGCACAACTACCGTCGAAAAGGCCAGCACACAAGCCAAAAATGCACCGATAAAATATTTCCGTTTCATCTGTCTCCCTCACCATAAACATGTAAATTTTTATTAGGACTTCCGCGTCCAAACTGCATCTGTTAAGTTAGGCAGACAAGTCGTGAATTTGTTCAGAAAAGATGAAAACGCCTTGAAGAAGGTTCAAACTGCAGGTTCAATCACGAGGTAACTAACACACTTTGGCTCCATCTTAATTGGGACCTCAACACTGTAATTCCGATCAATTTCATAACGTTTCGGTTCGCCTTCGCCTTCACGGATCCTCGCAACATCAGACAACCCAGTATAATAGAGCGGCAGTTTCAGTGTCATCTCTTGAACCGTGCGTGTCGGATTATAGAGCATAGCGAGTCCACAAGGCGTGATTTGCGCGTTGGCGTGGAGCATACAATCAATAGAACGCCCGTCCGGACGGCGCACGTGAATGAGGTCAGAATTCAGTATCAAGCGATACTTTTTGTAGAAATCAACCCATCTCTTAACGACGGTTTTCGTCTCTTCAGTATCAAAAAGCCGGGGCCCGCGATAGCACGCCATCACACCGCTCCCAAAATTCTGTGCGAGATGGGACTCGTAATCGTCGAGGTGATCGCAGAGCGGCTCAAATGTCGCCGCTGCACCACCGCCGTGGTATTCTACCAACGGAACGAACATCCAGCCCATACTCGGTGTCTTTTCAAAAGTACCATCGTAGATATTCTGCCGGGAAATTAGGATCTGTCGCTCTCGCGGCAAACTGAAATTCGTTTCACGATACCCCATACCGCATTTATTTGAACCGTTGAGATAATACTGATCCGGCGAATTGATATAGATCCCGCGTGCTCGGCATTCGTGGTAAAAACGGACGCACGCTTCCCACTGACGCAGCTGCGAATCCGCCAAACCGTTATGGTATGCATGCGAGGTCGAAGCACAGACATCCCCGTGATAAGGACCATCCGTCTCTATAATGTCCATCCCAGTTGCATCCATAAAATTCAATACACGCTCGAAATAACCGTCCGCCCAACGACTTGCAAGACACGCGCTCTGCCCGAACCGGCTGCCCGGTTTTCCGGTCTCTGGATCGATGCAGTTGAAGTCGTCACCGACACCTCGCGAAGCACACATCAGTGTGTAACCACCGAGCTGAACGCCTTTACGATGCGCGTAATCCGCCAATTCTTTCATTCTGGCGATGTATTCCGGGTCTTCGCTCTCAATATTGAATCCACTCCCGAAGGTCATAATCACCATATCAAATCCGACTTCCGTACACTGATCAATCGCTAAACGGACGGCATCGGGGTCGGCACTTCTAACGTGCATCAGGATCGGGTTCTCCGTAACCTGTGGTGCAAGCGTGCGATACATCTTCCGGCGTGCGAGTCCAGTTCTTTCACGGTCATCACTGTCATGAAGAATCTCGAAGGTACGAAAACTCTGGAAACTGTCACCCGGTTGGAGAGAGAGCCCAGGACCGAGCGGATAATGGCTCGTCATCAGCAACGGCATCTGATAGCGATAATCGACTTGTGTTAGGTAATCGGCATCGGGTCCCCACTGTGTCGTCTCCATACGACTGAAAGCATAATCGCTCTCAACATGTAGCCGATGCTTCTCCTGCTCGTTGACCGCAAGGATTTCACAACTTAAGGCATCAATTTGAACCGGTTTTTGTCCATCATTGTGCAACGTGATCCACTTCGACAGTACCGGAATGCCTCGGTAGAATTCATAATGCAAACGAACTTCGAGAGCATCAACGGATGGCGGCGGTGAGAACACGACGGTCAGTTTCACACCCTCTGGCGGATACACCGACGCTGCAGCAGAACGTCTTTTCACCCACGGGTAGCGGGTCTCAGGTGCACATACCTGATATTCTCGAAATTGAAATGCGTTCTCGTCATTGGTCAAGTCTGCGATCCAATCCGAATCGAGATAGGCGTAATCGGGCTGTCCTTTCAACCCTCCCACCGCGTATTCGTCGCCATTAATCGTAAGCAGTGCCTCCGGTTTGATACCACGCAGAAGACTGCTATCGGTAATTTGGTTGGTAAAATCGACGGTTGCGAAATTAGGTGAAGTGACGAATGTCCGACAGATGAGACCGTTATCGAGAACGATTCTATTGTCCGTCTCTGTCACCGAAGCAGATTGACAAAACGGATGAACCAACCAATCGTTTTGTTGTGAAGTGTGTTGCATCTTAAATCCTTATTTTGTTCGAATCGGAAGTTCAGGGCAAACCTGCTCTACCCTGTCTTTTTGTAGCATCAGTATAACCGAAACAGAAAATGACGCAAGAACAATTCCATATAATTGACAACTATTAACGCATTGAACATTAAACCTATCTATGATAAAATACCCGTAACGAAAAACAGGAAGCTTAAAAACCAACCCTCTAATAACTGCGTACGAAAAAGGAGATATCTACCGTGAGAAACATTATATCTACAACGTGTTGTATGGCACTAATGATCCTATTGACATCTATAAGCGGATTACAGAGTTTCGCACAAGATGAACATACCGTCGCGCTGTACACATTCGAGACAGGGAATGGGAACACCGTCAAAGACCTCTCGGAATACGGGAATGATGGCGACTTGATGGGGCCGAAATGGGGAGAAGGTAATCCCGGTGGCGGGCTCGTCTTCGGTGGAAACGGTCCCAGAGATTTTGTTGAGATCCCCGACAGTGAAAGTTTAGACTTGGTTGAAGGACTTACCGTCGAAATGTGGCTCTACCTGGAGGCGTGGTCAACTGCGGGTGGCACAGGTGCGACGAAAGAGTCAACCTACAAAGTCGGACCGCGAAGCGATAAGAAAGTCTTGCTCCGAATGACGACAGATGCACTCGCATGGGGTGCCGCAGTCGTTGCCGGTAAAACAGACATGCCGTTAAGAAAGTGGACGCATATCGCTGGCACTTACGACGGAAAATCTGGTGAAGGCAAGATCTATATTGACGGGGTCTTAGACGGCGAAGGCAAACTCGATGGCAATATCACCCCGAATGACGATGTCTTATGGCTCGGACGCGGCGCAGGTCCCTTCTTAGAGGGACGGATGGACGAAGTCCGAATCTCCAACATCGCACGCTCGGAAAATGAAATCAAGGAACTGATGAACAAAGGCATCGAAGGTGTGTTGGCAGTCCAACCACAGGATAAGTTGACCACAACGTGGGGAAAACTGAAAGCAGACTTTGAAAAATAAAAAGGGATTCCACACAATGCTAAAAGCAATGACTGTTCAGTCCGTGATGCTCCTCCTCATTTTTGGGAGCATATATGCGAGTATAGCCGACACGCAGAAGCATTACCCCTCTATCTTTCAGGCATGGAGCGGCATCGAAAACAGACCTGATATCGATGAACTTCACCGTCTCGCACAGCACGATCTCGCCTTCGCGCACCCATACACCCTGCTTAGAATCGCCTGGGATATATCAGAAGAACAGCCGTACGCAGGATTGGCAACAGCATTGAATCCGAGTCAACTCAATACGGCACGCCAAAGAAAACAGGAACTTCTGTCCTTAAATCCCAACCTTTTACTGCTCGTCGAAATCCGATGCAGAGACGCGAGGTATGTATCGCGCCAAAATGAAGCGAACGTCGAAAACTGGTGGGAGGTCGGTTATTTCCCGCCGGATTCCGCGTATTGGCTTAGAGATAGTAACGGCAAACCGGTCATCGGATGGGGTGAAGACACCAACGGTGATGGGAAAATTGACGAAGACGATGAAGTGCTCGGCTATCTCATAGACTTCACGAACCCAGAGATGCAGAACCTGATGGTCAAACAAGCCGTCGCATTGGACACGTCCGGTCTCTTTGACGGAATTATGATCGATTGGTGGAATGAGGATTACGCCACCAGTCCGGTCACTGTTGATGATTGGTCGGAGACGATCCTAACACGGGAGGCTGAATTAGAGGCGAGGCTGGCGATCTTACGCAAAATTCGGGAGCAGGTGGCGGACGATTTCTTAATCCTTGTCAACGCGAATATGCGTCAGATTCCGAAATCGGCACCGCACGTGAACGGTCTCTTTATGGAATGTTATAAGTCGGAACACGCCAAAGGATATAACCTTGACCAGATTCTACAGATCGAAAAGACGCTCCTCTGGGCAGAACAGCATCTCCGAGAACCGCGAATCAACTGCTTAGAAGGGTGGCGCGTCGTGACCGATTACATGGCAGACTTAAACACACGCGTCGCAGAACGGAACAGCACAGAAAACCGACAGTGGATGCGCATGTTTACCACACTGAGCTTGACGCATTCTGACGGTTACGTGTTGCTCGGCGACGACAACGCTATACCTGCCCCTGACCATCTACACAATTGGTACGACTTCTATGACGCGGATCTCGGACAACCCATCCAAGACAGAGCCGTTCAATACCGAGCCATAACCGGACTCTTTATCCGGCAGTTTGAAAAGGGTTGGGCAGTCTATAATCGTAGTGGCGCAGCGAGAACCGTCACTTTCGATAAACCTGTCACAGCCGTTAGCAACAGTAAACGTTATTCGTCTCACGAGATTCCAGACTTTGACGGCGAGATATTCCTGAAAAACGATAACAACTCACGTTAATACGGCAACTCTATAAACAATGTCGCCAAAAATTCATCTGTTACGTGACGGTTGTAAACACGGGCCGAAATCACAGAGCCGTAGATGTTCCCTACATAGAAGACACCACAAAGCGTGCCGAGCGTCCAACCTTTCACCGATGCGAGTCCGTCTCTACGAAAACCGTCATAAGCCTGCCAACCTGTTAAACCGACAGTGAATAGCGTGTTCAGTGCATCAGCGAGGCGACCGGTATAGAGCCGTCCGGCACCAGGGACAACTGTAGAAAGCAGCCCCGCGAAAAAAGGGCTACGCGTCGGTAACTTCTCTCCGTTTTCGGCATAGATATTATACACCGCCGCCTTCTCTCTCACCCGTATTATATCTGCCCCTTGCAACCCCTTAAAAATTTCACCCGCCTCAGACCACCGTTTTTGCCTCAGATAAGAGAGTCCGATCAGCTGTTCCGCTTCGGCGTGCTGTTGTCCATCCGTTATACGAGGCAGTGCGTCACTTAAAAACCGAGCAGACTGATCATACCGGTCCATCAGGAAATAGGTCGCACCGATCTGGTAATAGATTCGGCTTGTGTATTGACCTTCGGGATACGTCCGTAAAAGCGTCTCAAAACTCTGGATCGCTTGCGCCGATTTACCGCCGAAGCGATAACAGACTGCGATCCTATAATTAATCGCCTCGCTCTCTTGGGGTCGATAAAAAAGATAGCGTTGGTACTCACCGACAGCGCGGAGATAGTCGCCCTGTTCATATAGGTAGTCAGCGAACTTACGTATATTTTTGGGGCTATAGTAATCGGGAGGTGTCTCGGCACTCACAACAGATAGGAAGAGCGGACTGAGGAGAAATATGAACGCGAATTTTAGTTTTTGTCTATTGTTCATCAATCCTCGGTAATATCCTCAGGTTTAGGCGGTGGCGGTTCATCAAAAGGAACACCTTTCTCCGCTGCTGCCTGTCGTCGTTTCTCCCAATCGGCATGCCAAGCTCGGTAAACTTCAGCTTTGCCTTGGGCGATCCCTTGGGCGATCCCTTGGGCGATTGCATCTTGCATCAGACGTGTAAAGCGAATCATAATTTCACCTCCAATCTCAAACATACCGACAATACCAACAATCGTTGGCAGTATACACACAGAAACATTCCGGGCAGTTGCAATAACTGCCTCCATAGTTGCTTGATCTTTTGCACTTTCGTATCGCCAGAAGATTATCGCGTAGACGATTTCTAAAAAGAAAAGGAGGATAATCTCCAAACTTATCCAAGCTTGAGGCGTTGATAAAAGTGTAGCTCTCTGTTTCTTCAATAGACACTCTCCCTCAGTATTTATATTATACCTACTCGCACGTTAAAAGTCAAAGGTAATTGCATGTGTAATCGGAGCGCACACCTACCGTCTGAAAATCTTTATTTTTGCACAGCGTAATCCGAAACGGGGTCAACATATTTACCTGTCACGCTATCTCTATGATAATGGTTCGATTGTGAACCGTTACATCGGATGAGCCTGTCAGCCGTGAGCAGTATACCGCGGAACATCCCATATTCCTGTATACATCCCATACCGAAACGTGAACAACTCGGTACGAAACTGCATGTCGGACCGTCTTGGCTTGAAATGAACTTCTGATACAAGCGGATCAGTCCGGTCGCAACGAGTTTCAGTTCGGAAACCTCTTGTGGGTTGAAACGGACAAGTTCCTTCGGTTTCGGTGTTGCCATTGGGTTGGCTTCTCGGATAAACGCGAGATCAGCCGCGTCATCGGCAAGCACCGGAGAGACAAAGATTAAAACGGACAAACAGCATACAGAGAACAGAAGAAGGGGGCGACAAACAGGATAATTTACCATTTCATCTCCTTCACCGCTACGGACGCAGGAATTGTAAAATTAAAAATCGGGTTTATCGGTTTCACGTTTGCTTGCGGGTTACTATAGAGAATCTTCTCATGCCGTAGCACTTCAGACTTCTCACCGTAGGTACTGGCGGTAACTTGCATCGGGATATAACTGCTGCCGATCTCTTTGTGCGCCTTATAGCGTGTTCTCGCAACGATATATCCCAACGGGTTTTTGACTTCTGCCGAGATGAGCCGATCCTCACGCATGCCGAGAATGACAGGACCGAGCGTCTCTCTGTCTTTTTCAGGTGGATTCCAATAGGTATAGAGCACTTTGTCCACCACCTCATGTTTATCAAGCGTGTATCCCATTAGAGCCGTCAAACCGTACTCCGCTTGTGTCGCTTGAAGGATAGATTCAATAAACGGGAGCGGGATGGGTCCCTCGGAGATAAAACGGAACGCCTGTTGTTGCTCAGGATAATAAATCTCCAGCACTTTACCCTTCACAATCATTATCTGTTTAAGCGGTTTCATGACTTCAACAACGACGCGCGATGATTTCAGGTCGTAGTGAAGCGTGCCTGCGATGTGTTCCGCTGAACCCTTTTCGGTGAGTTCGCGTGTGAAATCTAACGAGAGTGTCTGCAACGGTGCAGCATGAACCGTTTGGAGTAGAAGCACTACGGGTAATATTGTAATGATAAAATGGCATTTTTTAGGCATCTGTTTTTTACTGAGACGTGGTGATCAGTATGTGTCAAGTTCGTTTCCGTTTTCAATATTAACGCAGTTTTAGTTGTGTCCGAACGGTTTGACGCACCTCATCACAGATGTGCATGGCGTATTGTATATTGTCGGCAGTCGCTGAAGCTCCAGGATAGCGGAATTTCACAGCATATTCTGTTATCAACTTAAAGTCAGGTTGCCAATGCTGCCAAGACGGAAGTATCGGTACAATTATATCCAATAACTCTTTGAGGTCGTGAATCTTCTGAAAACGGATGTTCGCCTCCTGAAGCCATGCCTTAAGATATTTTTCAATACACTGCTCGACATAAAAACAGATAGCGTCAAAGATCGGGTCTGGAGGTTGCTGGAGCAATTTTGCTGTCTGATAGCTGACTTCAGCCTTCTCTATCCATTCCAATGTTAGCGGATTCATGCAGTCCTCGCCGGTTTTAAGAAAACCTGTTCGATAATCTGTATTTTGTAGGTTTTTAATATCGCAGTTTGCCTCGGATCCATGAAGCAACTCCCCTTTTTCGGTAATCTCACGAAGAAACCAATCGTTATAGGAGACCCGATACGCGATCTCTTCCGGTGAACGCACCAACAGATCCAGACCAAAATGGTATGAGATACGTTGTCGGATCTCTATAGCCTTATTAAGAAATTCCGACTTCGGAATATCCATCACGACGAGCAGGTCTACGTCCGAATCCTCCGTCGGCGTGCCGTAGGCATAAGACCCAAAAAGAATCACTTGTAGCGGCGCGAATTCACGCACGATGTCGTCACATGTCGCTTGAATCTCTTCTCGGGTAACCATTACGAGACCTCCTTGTATTAATTCAAGTATAACACATTTCCTACAGATTATCAAACGTTCTGAAACTATATACCAAGAAAAAGGCTTGCACCTCAGACATAAAAAGTGTATAATATCCACATGCGTTTCCAAACACACAGCGACCGCTATCTACAAAACATCCAACACACGCGAAACACCGCCGAAGCGACCCCAGAACTCTCACTGTTCCCACATCTCCAAACGTTTCTTGAAAAACTCTTTACTGACTATTTCGATAGAAACACAGTACGACTCACACAAGAACCGAGAGGACGCAACCAGATCGGGAGACCCGATTTCATTGCAGTAGAAGGGCTGCTCCCCATCGGTTATATCGAAGCGGAGAGATATGGCAGAGACCTCAACACCTACACTCTCGACGACATCGCAACACTTCTCGGAAACGTCCCGACCGAGTTGCTCCGCAGGTAACAGACTATAGTGCCGAATACGAAAGTGGATGGTCGGTTCCCGACATCTTTCAAACTGGTCAGGTTGCCATTGTCACCGGACGCGATAAACTAACAATTCATCAGACTGCTGAAGAGGTGCGCGAAACGGTAACCGATTTTGTTTCCCTTGCTGAAAACGAGGCGAGGAAAAAGTACAACTTGCGAAAAGATAGTCGAGATTGGCAGGTACGTTTTGCCCAAGCGGACATCCGTAATCATCCAGACATAGAACAGCATCTGGCAAAACTTCAGTATCGTCCTTTTGATACGCGATGGACGTACTACACAGGACAGTCAGCCGGCTTTCATAGAGAAGCACGTCAGGATATTATGCGGCATCTGCACCACACGACAAATCTTGCTATCTGTGTCTGTCGCATTGTAAAGAGTCCGACATGGCAACATGCCTTGGTAACTGACAAAATCACCGAAAAGTGTTTAAATGTGAGTTATATTTTCAGAAAGATCTCAATGCGTAACAGGTTAGCCATTTTTCCATTGCAAGATTATATAATGCATGGTATTCTGTAATTACGGAAGGAGGGTAAAATGAAATTAATCTTGATTTCTACGACTGCGTTTTTTATTTTTATAACACCTGTGTTCAGCGAACTAAGTGTAGACGATCTTGATAAGATTCGTTCAATTGTCAAAGAATCTGAGGAGCGTGTGAAAGAGCATGTTGATCTAAAAATAAAAAATGTCAATGACAAAGTCAATGAAATGGATAAACGGTTGAACCTGATATCGAATTTGGTGATAGCTTTAGTGGCTTTAGTTATTCTCGCAGTTGGTGTACCTCAAATCGTTATGGCTTGGCGAGAAAGAGGGCAAAAAGCACAAACCGAAAGGATTGAAAGGTTAGAGGAACAAATCAGCATAATCGCTGAACGATTTGGTGCCGAGAGTCATATTGTAGGATGAAGCCCTAACGGAGAATTTATTGTGAATTTTATTGAATTTTCGATGCCTCAAAATGCTGGTCATCCAAGGCTGCCGGATAATGTGTTACTCAACATTGATGGAATTTTAGAGATATATGTTAGAGCTTTGAGTTCTCAAGAAATGGATTCCCGCGGTCATGAATACGGGTTGTTTATCATACATCAATCAAGGCAAATGAGGTTTCATGGTACTAAATCGGAGTGTGAGCGAGGTTATAAGGATCTGCACGCTTTGCTCAATCAAGCACTTTCAGCCCCGGAAATGAAGGGGATAGTGGGGACTCTTACGTTTCCGGTAAGGAGTATGGGTTGAACACATCACAGATGAGGCATTTCAGCAATATCTTAAAGAATGTAATACCCGATTTCGTAAGATCGCAATCGGGCGTGTGGGTGTTTCAGAGATGTACAAATCAAACTCCATTGTATATTTTTCCCAAACGAATTCATGGTCAAATTCAAATTCTCTGCCATCCATAATACCACAATCTGCTCGACTTCCGTAGATTTTATTGACCATTACTTCAGAAGGGAGGACATAATCAAATCTCTGGGATTGTGCTATAACACAAATTGTGTTTTCTGAATTGATAACAATGAGAGTTGACTTATGGATGGAGCGAAGATATGTCTACCCAAAAAACCGAACCTTACACGAAGAAACTCAAAGAGACAATGCATCGAAAATCGGAGATCCTCTCCAAAGCACAAGCGTTGTGGGAAGTCGGTATGACAGAAACGGCACAACCGCTCTGGCGCACCGCTGCCAACTATGAAGTGCATATTGCACCGATGCTCGATGCCCTCGGTCGGGAATTAGAGGGCGCGATACATCGGATTAGTGCAGCATCGTGTTATAAAAAAGCGGGAGATCCGAGTCGCGCCGTGAACCTGTATCGTGCGGCACTATCGGGTCCGTTGCGTGATGATACGAGGCAGGAAGTTGAAGATATGTTGCGTGCGTGTCTCGTGGCATTGAACCGCCAACCAACGAAAAACCTTTAAGTTCGCGGATCATAGTAGTTCCTTGATCTGTTCGATGGTATAAGTGTTTTCGTTCGTCACTTTATTAACCTCCCTTTTACAAACGACTGCTCTGTCAACTTGAACTTGATAGTTATATTTCAGTGATGCGATGTGCGTCTGAAGGGCGTTCTTGGATGACAGGAATGACATAACTCCGAATCGTTATTCCCTTTATCGTCTCTGTTTCTATGCGCGGCTCTGGCTCTTGACGATGATCAAATACGATATAGTATCCTTCCGTTGTGCCCTCCAACTTCAGGTATGCTGCTAACTGTTTCTTGCCTGCTTGGTAGCGATTATCACCTTCCCAAATCTTCGTTTCAACGATATACTTTTTCCGATTATGGTGAATAAGCAGATCCATCCGTCCGCGTCCCGTTTGGACTTCAAGATACATTACATCGCCAACAAGTTGAACAAATTGGTCAAGATACGCCAACAACAGGTGCTGTCCAATAAACTCTTGTGGTGTATCTGGCACCTGCAAAACTCGGAACCCAGCGCGTGCAATGAAAGCCTGAAAGTTATTGAGTAGCGTCACCATGTCAATATCTCCGTCGGATGTCAGATAATCCTGAAAGCCCGCAACATTGCCTGCGGGGAGATATTCATTCTCAAGTCCATTTACGATCGGTTTAAATGCTTGTAGGATGCAGTAGTGATAAATCGGATTGAGAATCTCACACATACCGTCAGCACTTTCTTTAATGACCCCATACGTCGCAAGTTCATTCATGATTTCATTGCGCCACGTAAAGCGCACGCCAATGTCATAAGAAGCGATTTTCATCAGGAGTGTTTCAAACCGCCTATCTCTGCGGATATTGGTCAGCAGATGCGTAAGATTGACATTGTCCTCGTCAAGCAGCTGCGCGTGTGCCGTTGTAAAGTGCGCCATCGTAATCGGCTCGGTTTTCGGGATATCTAAGGCCTCTGTGAGGATCTCGGCGAAGTGATTCACAAGCACAGGCTGCCCCGCAGTTTGCTTGTGAATGGATGCAATGACCTCTTCTTCAAAGGGCTGACCCACCTCTTCGGTATATTGTCCAAGCAGCTCGCACACCTGTTCAAAGGTGAAATTCGGCAAGTTGAACTCATCTTGGATGTTGAAAGGAGAAACAGAGCGATCATAACTGAGTTGTGTAATACTCTTGACACCGATGATACTCACGCTGTGAGGGCACCGATTCTCATCGGTGAGATAAATACGGCGGAGTGAATGTAGAAAACCTTTGAGAGCCTCGCGCGGAATAGCGTCAAACTCGTCAATGATAAGAACGACGCTATGGCCTGGTAGGAAACTATCGAAACGTGTAAAGAACCTTCGCATTGAAACGTGGTCGGTGAGTGTTGTATTTTCTAAAAATTGGATGAGTGCTTTGGGGGGAGTTTCTTCTCGCTTCTGAAAAACGGTTTCTATTTCTTCACAGATGTCTTCGTAAAGGTTACAGTAAAATTCGGCAGCGGTATAGTCTTCGTATTCCTCAAAATTCAGTTGGATAGGGAAGTAATTCGGCTCTTCGGTGGTAAGTGTATCGAGTACCAATCGAAAGAAAGTTGTCTTGCCGGTTTGTCGTGGTGCAAAGAGGACAATATAGCGTCCTTCTTTGACGCGTTTGATGAATTCTGTTTTCTCCTCGGTGCGTGGCACGACGTAGTGTCGGCTCGGATACACACGGCCTTGTGTTCCAAAGGTTCTCATTCTCGTTTTCTCCTAACATTCGGGGTACGCCGCAAGACTGCACCTACCCACTAATGTTGTGCTCTCACGCGCTTTTCAATCTTGTTTGATTGTAAACAGCGTTAGCAAATCAACGGAAGGTCTGTAAGTTATTATACACCATGTTAGCGGTTGATGCCAACGTTTTTGGAATGTAAGAAAACCGATGAATCACAGAAATCATAGTTCAGAATCCAAAGGAAACAACGGGCGGCGGATGTTGTGATACGCAAAATGCAACGGGTTCACCGCAGTCAATCCCGGCGTGTCTACCTCGATAATCCGTCCTGCAATCGGTTCATAGGCAGCGCGGAAGGCGACTGCTGCTTTGACAACGATCATCCGCATCTCCGTCGGATTGATGCCGAGACTCAATAACTGATGGAGGCTAAACGGTGTCTGCCGCCGACTCGTCAACACCACCAGAGAATCGTCCACAGCGATAACGGCTGTTAACCCCTGATTGTGGTGTCTCTGTCCACCGTGTCGTGGTTCCGTCTCCTCGTAGCGTCCATCGTGGATGCGCCGGACTTTCCCTTGGATTGAGACAGGGGCACCGTGTAAATTATCCGCTTTCGCACCGACATCTAAAGCAACCTCAGCACCGATACCTGCTTGAACACAGGTTTGCACGCCCTCTGGATCACAGAGGATAACAACAAACCCCGATGCGCCCTGTTGTTGGAGCGCCGCTAACACGAAAGTGCTATCCCCGGGTGATCCGCCACCAATGTTGTCACCCATCTCAACAAGGATAACCGGATGTTTGTCAGCTGCAACGGCTTGTTCAACCGCCTGTGCTGCATCGGGAAGGTCAAGCGTCAGTTCTGCACGGACACGCCACAACATGTCGGACAACCGATCGGCTTCTGTCTGTGCGAGTTTCGGATCGTCGTCAGTGACCACAACAAAAGCAGGACCGGCTTCATAGACATCCGCGTACGGATACCCCACTGCGACACTCGCCGCAAGGACATCAGCGCGCGTCTCCAGCTGCTTCGCTGCCGTGAGGATAGGCTCCATCGGTGGTACACTGGTGTTGTGATACAGTATATTCAGGAGCATCGGCGGTTTCGCAAGTGCCTGCGTCGGCGTAACCCTGTCTCGCAGGATCCGCATCATCAGTTCCGCTGCCTGTAGCCCGCGTTGGCGTTGATCGATGTGCGGTGTCGTCTTGTAAATCACAAGCGCAGTCGATTCGGCGACCATCTGTTCAGAGACGTTGGCGTGCTGATCCAGCGTGACAACGATCGGAAGGTCGCGACCGAACTCCGTACGCAGTCGGCGTAAGATTTCACCGTCGCCGTTGGGGTGGCTTTCAGCAACCAGTGCGCCGTGGAGCGCGAGCAGAAGTCCATCATATTTCGGTATAGACTTCAGATGCTGGATGAGCATATCGGTGAGCCGATCAAAAGCGTCATCGGTTACAGGCCCTGCCGGCGTAGCAGAAGCCATAAGCGTTGGATAAGCGGTATAGTCGTACTGTGTCGCGCCCTGAATAAATCCTGCCATTTCGTGGTGCGTCTCACGCCAAGCATTAATTAGATACCGCGCGAAGGTTTGAGAGAACGCACCGTAGTCGGTACGGGTATCGCTGAATGTATTGGATTCATGCATAATCCCGCCGATAGCGATAGTAGTCATGGTGTTTTCCTCGTGAATGGTTTTCAGTTAATACTCAGGACTTACGCAATTTTAACTGCAGCCCGTTCTGTTAGATGAGATTTCTTGGAAAGCACAGCGTTATAGTGCCACAGGCTAACAGCCTATGCTACAAAAGAGCCGCATGCGTAAGTCCTAAATACTTTGTGGCTGTTACCGTTCATGCTCCAACCATAAGAGACCTCTTTAACTGAATACTGGCGACTGGCGACTGGCAACTATTAAAAAATCCCTTGACGGTTACACAGGAAATAGTGTATCATTTAACAAAGTTTAAGTCTCGTAATTTCTGTTATGAAGCATTGATCGGTAGCCTATAGAAGCATGACACAGAACGGCACTCGGAAAAACCAGATTGAAGAGGCGATAGAAATCGCCGCTGAAGCCCATCACGGACAATACCGGAAAGGCACCCACACGCCTTATATCACACACCCTTACGCCGTCGGACTCATCTTAATGGAAGCCGGATGCACCGATGCGGTTATTATAGCAGGCATCTTACACGATACCGTCGAGGACACCGATCTGACGTTAGATTTCATTCGGGAACGTTTTGGAGACGCTGTTGCGAACATCGTTGACGGTTGCTCGGAAGACAAAGCACTCCGCTGGCGCGCACGTAAAACCGAACGGATTGAAGCCTTAAAAACAGCAAGTCCTGAAGTCTGCACTGTCACATGCGCCGATAAACTTCACAACCTACGGACGATTATCTCAGAATACGATGACATCGGCGACTCCGTATGGGATCGGTTTCACGGCGGTGTCGAAGACCAAGCATGGTACTATCGCAGTATTCTTAGTGCCATTGCAGAGCGAGAATCCACTTTACAAAGAAACGGCGGACATGCTAAAGTATCTACCGACGCGAACGATGCAGCACAACGCGCACCAGACGACCAGAAGACACCAGCACCTTTAGACCCTATAAACCGTCAACTTTTCCGACAGTTCCAGCAGGCTGTAACCTATCTATTTGAAGGAGACCATGAATGAAAATTGCGTACGCTTTTAGGCGATGTGCGTCGTATCCGTATAACGGCACCGGGTTCCCCACGAATCCGGCGGATCGGCAACGGTTTTTGAAACATGCAAAAGAGATTGGATTCGACGGTATCGAGTTGCCAGCGATGAACCTATCTGACGCGGATGTTGCAACCCTCCGCTCCGAACTTGAAGATGCGGGTATGCCGTGCGTTGCTATCCGTGGCGGTGGCGGTGCTGCCCACCCGCGTGTCGCCACAGCGAACAAACAACGGATGATAGATGCCGCACACTTCGCATCGAAGGTCGGTGCCGGTGTCCTTAACTCGACAGTCACTACACCGCCCCGCGATCCAAACGGAAAAGGCACGTATCGTGGCGAATCTGTATCGCAAGGCTCAAGCCGTCTCGCAAGTGCGATCGACTATGAACGGACTGCGAGTGCTGTAAGCGAAGCCGCAACCGTCGCCGCGGATCTCGGTGTAGAAATCTCCATAGAAATCCATCAGAATTCAATTGCAGATAACAGCTGGTCGGCACTGCACCTCTTAGAATTAATCGATGCGCCGAACGTCGGCGTGAATCCTGAATTAGGTAACATCTACTGGACTTACGATATTCCGGAAGAGTCCTGTGAGGATGCGATCGTCGCCCTTGCACCGCATGCCAATTACTGGCACTGTAAGAGCCTCTACCGGGTGCATATCCCCGATTTGGAGACAGCGATCTACGTCCAAGTCCCGCTACCCGACGGTGAAATCGACTACCGTTTCGCCATCGCGGCGATGCTCGAAGCCGATTACGAGGGTTACTTAGCGATTGAAGGGATTCGAGACGGCGACCAGTTCCATCAAGACGGTCGAAGCGTGGCGTACGTGAAATCTGTTTTATCAGACCTGGCGAGTACGCAGTTAACAGTTAACAGTTAACAGTTAACAGTACGGCGAGTACGCCTTTCAGTACGCAGTTAAAGAGGTATATTGTGGAAGTCGTAGAAAGTGTTACAGCTACAAGTTGTTAACTTTTTGACCAAGAACTCGCGCCTATTTTTAAATATCGGAAATCGAGTTCTTGGTCAACAACAACTCGACTCCGATACTTTCACTAAGGCACGAGGTGTGGGTCAAAACTGTTAACTGCGTACTCGCTAACCGTTAGGGAATAATTAAAAAATGACACATAAAAAAATCCGTTTAACTGCGACAGTAAAATGCGCCGGGTGAGCGTCAAAACTCGCTCCGGGTGAGCTTGCACACATTTTAGATAACATCCCGAAATCCACGGATCCGAACCTACTTGTCGGCACCGAGACTTCGGACGATGCAGGTATCTATCGCATCTCCGACGACATCGCACTCGTTAACACGGTTGACTATTTCACACCGATCGTCGATGATCCGTACACATTCGGTGCGATCGCTGCGACGAACTCGCTGAGCGATGTCTATAGCATGGGCGGCGTTCCGAAAACAGCGTTGAACATCACATGCTGGCCGAAAGCGGATTTGGATCTGTCTATCCTCGGCGATATTGTCAGAGGCGGTACCGAAAAAGCGATTGAAGCCGGTGCCGCGCTTGTCGGTGGGCACACGGTGGACGCACCAGAATTGATGTACGGACTCTCTGTAACCGGTATCGTTCATCCTGATAAATTCGTTAAGAATTACGGTGCGCGTCCGGGCGAGGTACTTATCCTAACCAAAAACCTCGGTATCGGTATCTTGACGACAGGCCTGAAATTCGATAAAATCAGCGATGCGGTTCTGCCACAACTCGTTGAATCGATGACCCGACTCAACGCCTCTGCCGCACAGGTAATGCTTAAACACGGCGCGAGTGCTTGTACGGATGTCACAGGCTATGGTCTGTTAGGACACGCCTCAGAGATGGCGGCTGGCAACAATGTCCGACTAAAGATTGAGAGTCGTGCTGTCCCACACTTCGCAGATGCACCAGCACTCGTCGCACAAGATACCTACACGCAGGCGTATCTTGCGAATATGGCGTTCCTTGCCGACAAAGTCACGTTCCACACGGATAGCGAAGCGATGCGCCATATCCTGATGGAAGCAGAAACATCTGGCGGTTTGCTGTTCTCGCTCCCGGCGGAGAACGCCGATGCAGCGGTATCGGAACTCCGCGCCGCCGATTGTCCTGAAGCCGCTATTATCGGAGAGGTCATAGCAGCAGACACCGCACATATTGAGGTATTTTAACAGTTAACAGAAAAGAGAATGGAAACAGTTTCCAGTTAGTAGTTACCAGAAAAGAGATGTTGTGTTATCCGAACACCTCTTAACTGGTTACTGGCAACTGGCGACTGTTTACTGACTCACTGGTTACTTGAAAAAGGAAAATTTAAATACCAGAACGTAGCCCAAACAACGTGCCAGGCGGACATAAAAGGAACGCATTGTGTCATTAAACCGACTTGACATTAAAAATACAGAACTCGCAAAACAGATTCGTGAGGCCTCGTATCTCACAGGTGAATTTAAACTCCGTTCAGGGAATATTAGCAACTTCTACTGGGATAAATACCGGTTTGAGAGCGATCCTGTCTTACTCACAGCAATCGCTAAAGAGATGGCGAAGCTGCTGCCATCAACCTGTGACGGATTGGCAGGCTTAGAATTAGGGGGTATCCCGATTGCAACGGCACTCTCTATGCAGACAGGGATCCCCTGTTTCTACGTCCGTAAGGAAGCGAAAACCTACGGCACATGTAATCTCATAGAGGGGGGCGCCGAGGAAGGTAGCACTCTTGTCGTAATAGAGGACGTGATTACGACAGCAGGCCAGGTCTGTACGTCCATTGAACAGATCCGTGCGGAAGGGTACAACGTGGCACACGTCGTAGCAGTGATTGATCGGCAGGCTGGCGGTGGCGCGAAAATTGAGGAACTCGGGTGTTCGTTCGCACCCCTGTTCACACTCACAGAATTAGGGCGAGTACGCAGTTAACAGTTAACAGTACGGCGAGTACGCCTTTCAGTACGCAGTTAAAGAGGTATATTGTGGAAGTCGCAGAAAGTGGGCGAAGCGAACGTACTGACAACTGACAACTGACAACTAATTACGAAAGTGATAGAGTAAAATGAGAATATTGTTTATCGGAGACATCGTCGGAAATCCGGGGAGAACAGCAACGACGCAATTTTTGGAAGCGCATCGACACGAATACGATTTCATTGTAGCGAACGGTGAGAACGCAGCCGGCGGGAAAGGTCTGACGTTTGAAATTGTTGACCAACTCTTGGCATCAGGTGTCTCCGCTATCACAACCGGCAACCACGTCTGGGATAACAAAGATATCTTCGACTTTATTGAGACGACACCGCAGCTTATACGTCCCGCGAACTATCCGACCGAAGTCATCGGGCGCGGTGTAACGATTGTACCATCCGCCGACGGACAGACGAAACTCGGGGTCATCAATCTCGCTGGGCAAATTTTCATGAATCCGTATACCAACCCGTTCCACGCGCTCAATGCAATTTTACCTGATATTAAAGCCGAGACCCCTTATATCCTCCTCGACTTTCATGCAGAAGCGACATCCGAGAAAATCGCAATGGGCTGGCACGCCGATGGTCGTGTCGGCGCAGTCATCGGAACGCATACGCACGTACCGACAGCGGATGCACGCATCCTCCCGCAAGGTACCGCTTACATTACGGATGTCGGTATGACGGGACCCTACGACTCGGTTATCGGTACACGGATAGATTTGGTGCTTGAACGGTTCCTGACAATGATGCCGACCCGTTTCGCTGTCGCTAAGGACAACCTCAAGCTCTGCGGTGCAGAGATAGAACTCGACGAGAAGACAGGACTCGCACGCAGCATCGTGCCGATACAACAACAATATTAAATCAGTTATAAGTTTTTAGTTTTTAGTTTTTAGTTAAGAGGTTTTCGAGTGTCCAACATCTTTTTCAAACCGTCGGTACTTCAATTGCATACAACAGTTGCCAAAGAAACTTGAAACATCAGAAACCAAACTTATAACTTATAACTTATAACTTATAACTTACTATAGTTTGGACAATTTTAAGAATTAAGATGACAATAAGCAGAAAAAAGGGTATCCTTTCATAATAAATCATAAACCTTGAAAGGACATATCTAATGACCCCTCTTTCCTGCTTAGAAGACATGTTATCAGACTTT
>JAJDXV010000050.1 GCA_022823085.1 Candidatus Poribacteria bacterium | reverse complement strand
TATTCAATTGTACGATTTGGATCATGGTTTTGCTTTACATATGTGCCCGTTCTTAGGAAAGATCGCGAGCGCAGCTCGCTCCTACAGAGGAAGACGTATCCATATATATAAAGTGAATAGGTACAATTGAATGGCCCTGTCCACATACATTGTGGTTCTTGACAAAATTGTGAAAATATGTGATAGTATATCCTCAAATTTCGACAAGTGTTGAAGATTTTTCAAAGGAGGCAACAATGAGCAACGATCAATCACCGACGAGAGAGGTCTATCGTGCGCCGGCTTTTGCTGATTTCAAGCCGGAACTTTCGGAACCTGGACCGACACCTGAAAGGTTAGAACATTTGCGGGAACACGGTTTCGTCATCATCAACGATTTTGTTGACAACCCGTGGATTCCGATCCTTCGGGAGGCGGGACGCCGTTTGACGCAAGCGTGCGCCCCCGAAAACGGCTACGATGTCATCGACTGCTCTAAAGGATATGTTCACCGCGCCGGTGAGAATGAACCTTGGGCAATCCGAGGACTCATCCATCCGGCTTTTCAGGAACCGACCTTCGCCGAATTTTACGGATCGCCAGACTTTACCGGATTCGTCAAATCTTGGTGTGGTGCGGAGCCTGAGGAGCTCGTGATGACGAATATACTTCTCTGGTGCAATCCTCGTAAAAAAGAGAATAGACTCGGATGGCACCGAGACGTGACATGGTGGGGGACCGGGAAAGGCTACTTCTCACAAGAAGAGGTCCGCGGAGACGGGCCGGAGGCTTACTCCGAAGAAGTCGAACGCATCCGCTGGAAAGAGATTCAAGAACGAAACGAAAAATCTATCACTGAACGGAACGGTGTCGGCATGTTTTTGGCACTCGCAGACGACGAATGCCACGAACTCGTGGTAGAGAGCCACAGACGTTGGCGCACCCCGCTTGAGCACGATGTCCTACTGCCGAAATCCATGAAGGATCAGGGTGTTCCGTATACACCGAGTTGGAACGGCACGGATCCGCTGCCCGGTCAGGTCGCGATTCGGCTGAAACCTGGCGAGGCACTCATCCGTAACGGCGCAACGATCCATACCGGGCACACCGTCCCTGAGCGTGAACGCAACACGTTATCCATCGGTTGGTCGAAGTGGGGGGGTCCCTCGGACGAGGCGCCGACGGTTGCAGACGCTCGGTATGCGTGGCAACTCGATCCGGCTGTCCGAGAATCGCTCCCGCACGAATGGATGAAAACCGCTTGGGACCGTTGGGCTGCGCGATACAAACTCGGCGATAGACTTGAAGACCGCTACGCAGGCTTTGACATCCAGCGTATCAAGGCGGGTGAAGTCGTCGGATGGCGCACTGAATTGGAGCGTCAAGCCGCCGCCGCAGGCGATAAGTGGGAACGCTACCAGACCGTAGAAGCATCGTAGGATTGGTTAACAGTTAACAGTTAACAGTACGCTGCGCTTTCAGTTTTCAGTTAACACCTTGTGGCAGTTACCGTCCATATCCCGGCCACAAGAGACCTCTTAACTGAAAACTGAGTACTGTTAACTGACAACTCTTAAAAAAAATAGGCGCGCTGTAAAAGCGCGCCTACAACAAATAGGAATAGATACCTATCTCTGTTTGATGTCTGCCCAAGTCGTCGTTAACTTCCCTTGCGGTTCGACAGGTGTCAGCGGTGCGATTTCATCGAAGAAGCTCTGCTGATCCGTCGCATCTTTCGGGTAGATAGTGACAGCTTCATGGGTCGCATCGTCAAAGTGTAGGTTGAAGTATGCGGAACCGCCACCTTCACCACACCGATAGAGCAGGACGTTCGCGCCTTTTTGCAATTCGACTTCGACGTTGTGAAGGATCGTTTTTGCGGCACCTGTCCATCTGGAGTTGTTGTACCATTTTTCGCCGTTAATCCAGATATGTGCATGGTCGTCGTGTGCTGGCGACATGATAGAAGTCATAGCACTCGGTGCTTCAATAACAATAACAGCGTAGGTTTCGATGTTATCAACGGGTCCACCTCTGTTCATGTTATTTCCGTCTGCCGGATCAATCTCAAACACTGTCCAGCCACGAGTTCCACCGTGGTCGTCTCCCCATTCCACGTTAACTTCCTGTGACAGGAGCAGACCTGCCATCGTTGAAAGCGAAGCGTCGGTAATCTGGTCGCCGGTGCCTACAGCCATTAGATCAATCGGTGCTGTTTCACCAAACCCGCCACTGTTTTCATAGTTGCCATCGGTCCCATACCACTTCGTAATCCAAGTTTCGACATCCGCGTGATCTTCTCTCAAGCCGTCATCGTTGGGGTCTGGATCGTCTAAGTGTGCGTCTTCTGCCAAAGGACCGCCTTGAATGAGGCCAGCCGCAAATACTTGGTGTGTGCCACTGATAACGAGTGTGAAAGCAATGGCAATCGCGAGTGTAAATATACTAAATTTTTTCATTTTCTATACGTCATTCCTTTTTTAGATTAATAGTTCAACGTATTAGGTGGTGTTGAAGTACCGCCTAAACGTCTCTAATGGATTCTGAAATGCTGAAAAAATCCAACATTTCGGTGATTATCATAACATTTTAGCAAATTTTTGTCAAAGACAATAATGCATATATGCCGTTGAATTTTCTTTTTCAGTCCCGGTGCGGTTAGGAAACCGCACCTACCGGGACTGGGGGGTACGGTTAGGAAACAAGCACTATAAACACAACCGATTAGGTGTGATTTATTGATACTTCTTAATATCTGCCCAAGTTGTTGTCAACTTTCCGACAGGTTCAACATCGAGGAACCCTTGGATTTCATCGAAGAAACTCTTCTGGTTGTTCGATTTATCTGGATAGATTTTAACGGCATCGTGGGTGTCATCATCAAAGTGTAGGTTGATATACGCGGAGCCACCGCCTTCACCGACCCGATAGACGACGACATTGGCACCTTTTTTCAAGTCAACTGTTACGTTGTGAAGCACGGTTTGTGCGGCACCTGTCCATCTGGAGTTGTTGTACCATTTCTCGCCGTTAATCCAAATTTGGGCGTAATCGTCGTGTGCGGGTGACATGATCGCTTCTCTCGCCACAGGCGAATTAATAACGATAACGCCGTAGGTATCAATATTATCAACAGGGCCGCCTCTGTTCATATTGTTTCCGTCTGCTGGATTGAGTTCAAAGACCGTCCACTCGCGAGTCCCGCCGTTCCCTGCTTTCCACTCGACATCAAATGATTTTGTGCGGTTCAGTCCGGCGATTGTTGAAAGTTCAACTTGTGTGATTTTACCGTTCGTGCCTTCATCAATAAGGTCTTTTGGTGCACTTGCGCCGAACCCACCGTTGTTTTCGTAGTTACCATCGGGACCATACCACTTCGTAATCCAGTTAGGGTTTCCAGCATGGTTTTCTCTCAGACCATCGTCGTTGGGAGCTGGGTCTGTTAGGAGTTCGTTTTCCTTTAAAGGACCATCATCAATGTCGTTCGCCTGTGCGAATGCGGTGTGTGAGGTTCCGATGACCAGCAATAAAACAGTCGCGATCGCGACCATCAACTGGCAAAGACTTTTCATTAAAATTTGCTCCTTGTAAACAATTCATAAATAAAGCAGGCTTCGGGAACCTGCGTGTTTCGTCAGAAAATTTATTGGGATATAAATATTATACACGCTTAACGAGGGTTTGTCAAGTATGTAACAGAACGCGATGCGTTATCAGTGCGATTTTGTATAGGACTTACGCATATCGCTCTTTTGTACCACAATCTGTTAGATTGTGACGCAAAAACGCTGTGTTTTCAGAAGAATTTCATCTAACAGAGCCACCTATAGCCAAAAGTGCGTAAGTCCTGTTGTATAAAAAAATCGCACTGATAACTACCACATATAGGCTTAGTGATTCCGTTTAATATCTGCCCACGTCGTTGTGATTTTACCGACCGGATCCACGGCTAAGACGCCTTGGATTTCCTGAAAGAAATCCTTGGCATTATTCGCCTTATCAGGATAGATGTCGGCAGCAGCGTGCGTGTCATCGTCAAAGTGTAGGTTCATGTAGGCATCACCGCCGGATTCACCACACCGGTAGAGGACGACGTTCGCGCCTTTTTTCAACTGAACTTCAACGTTGTAATCAACTGTCTCTGCGCCCCCCGTCCACACGGAGTTGTTATACCATTTCTCGCCGTTAATCCAGATCTGTGCGTGGTCATCATGTGCGGGTGACATCACGGCTTCCCTGTCCGCCGGTAAGTCAATAACACAGATCGTATAGGTATCGATGTTATCAAGACCTTCTCTTTCCATGTGGTGTGAGTCCGCTGGATCGAATTCAAAAACGTCCCACGAGCGCGTTCCGCCGTTGCCACCGGGCCACTCTAAATCAATGGTCTGTGTCAGCTGTAAACCTTGGGGTGTTGAAAGCGTGAGTTGTGTAATTTTGCCATCGGTGCCCTCTTCAATGAGGTCCCTTCGCGCCGTCGCCCCGAACCCACCGCTATTTTCAAAGTTCCCGTCGGGGCCATACCATTTCGTAATCCAGTTTTTGTGACCTGCGTGGTTTTCGTTCAACTCTCCGGCAGGGTCCACGAACCAGTCTGCCTCTTTTATAGGCCCGTCGTCAATATTGACTTTGCCTTGCGCATAAGCGAACTGCGAAACGCTCATCGCCATGAAAAAAATTGCTGCGACAGCGAGTGTCAATTGATAAGTCGTTCTCATAAAAATTTGTCTCCTTAGAAATAAGATAGAATAAACAGCAGGCTTTGCCAACCTGCATACTTTGCCATATAGAATCCGAATATCATTCGGATTTACTTAGATGTTTAAACGTAATGTATACTATAGTTTGGACAATTTTAAGAATTAAGATGACAATAAGCAGAAAAAAGGGTATCCTTTCATAATAAATCATAAACCTTGAAAGGACATATCTAATGACCCCTCTTTCCTGCTTAGAAGACATGTTATCAGACTTT